>VBDM01000264.1 GCA_005881355.1 Betaproteobacteria bacterium | reverse complement strand
GACTGTCGCCACCTGTTCCTTGCCCTTTGCGTTTCTTTTCGCTTCCTCGGCCGCCTTCAGCGCTTCGGTGGCCTTGGCCTCGTCCAGATCGTGCCCGCGGATCGCGGTGTCGGCGAGCACGGTCACGACGCCGGGCTGCACTTCCAGGATGCCCCCTGCGACGAACACCGGCTCTTCCTCCCCGCCGGCGGCCGGCTGGATGCGCACCGAGCCGGGTTTGATGCGCGTGATGAGCGGCGTGTGGCGCGGGTAGATGCCGAGCTCGCCCGCCTCGCCCGGAAGCACGACGAACGCCGCCTCGCCGGAATAGATCGATTCTTCGGCCGATACTACGTCCACGTGGATGGTGTTGGCAATCGATCCTTATTGAAGCTGCTTGGCCTTTTCCTGAGCTTCCTCGATCGTGCCGACCATGTAGAAGGCCTGCTCGGGGAGCGCGTCGCATTCGCCCGCCACGATCATCTTGAAGCCCTTGATCGTGTCCTTCAGCTGCACGTACTTGCCGTCCTGGCCGGTGAAGTTCTTCGCCACGCTGAACGGCTGCGAGAGGAACCGCTGGATCTTGCGGGCCCGCGACACGGCGAGCTTGTCCTCGGGGGAGAGCTCGTCCATGCCGAGGATCGCGATGATGTCGCGCAGCTCCTTGTAGCGCTGCAGCGTCGCCTGCACCGAGCGCGTGGTGTTGTAGTGGTCCTCGCCGATGGTGTTCGGGTCGACCTGGCGCGAGGTCGAGTCGAGGGGATCGACGGCGGGATAGATCCCGAGCGAAGCGATGTCGCGCGAGAGCACCACGGTCGCATCCAGATGCCCGAAAGTGGTCGCGGGGCTGGGGTCGGTCAGGTCGTCGGCCGGCACGTAGATCGCCTGCACCGACGTGATCGAACCGGTCTTGGTCGAGGTGATGCGCTCCTGCAACCGCCCCATCTCCTCGGCGAGGGTGGGCTGGTAGCCCACGGCGGAGGGCATGCGGCCGAGGAGGGCCGACACCTCCGTTCCCGCGAGCGTGAAGCGGTAGATGTTGTCGATGAAGAGCAGGATGTCGCGGCCTTCGTCGCGGAAATACTCCGCCATGGTGAGGCCGGTCAGGCCCACGCGGAGCCTGTTACCCGGCGGCTCGTTCATCTGGCCGAACACCATCGCCACCTTGGATTCGGCGATGTTCTTGAGGTTGATGACCTCCGCCTCGATCATCTCGTGGTAGAAGTCGTTGCCCTCGCGCGTCCTCTCGCCCACGCCCGCGAACACCGAAAGGCCCGAGTGCTGGGTCGCGATGTTGTTGATGAGCTCGAGCATGTTGACGGTCTTGCCCACGCCCGCGCCGCCGAAGAGGCCGATCTTGCCGCCCTTGGCGAACGGGCAGATGAGGTCGATCACCTTGATCCCGGTCTCGAGGAGCTCGACCGAAGGCGAGAGCTCGTCGAACTTGGGCGCGGCGCGATGGATCGAGCGGCGCTCGTCGCTCTTGATGGGGCCGCCCTCGTCGATCGGGCGCCCGAGCACGTCCATGATGCGGCCGAGCGTGCCCTGGCCGACCGGCACCGAGATCGGCGCTCCGGTGTTCCTCACTTTCATGCCGCGGCGCAGGCCGTCGGAGGAGCCGAGCGCGATGCAGCGCACCACGCCGTCGCCCAGCTGCTGCTCGACCTCGAAGGTGAGCCCTTTCTCGGCGAAGCTCTTGTCGCCGGAGTCCTCGAGCACGAGCGCGTCGTAGATGCCGGGCATCGCCTCGCGCGGGAACTCGATATCGACCACCGCGCCTATGCACTGGACGATGGTTCCGGATGTCTGGGCTTCTGCCATAGCGTTTATCCGATCAATTCAAATTTCGTTTCACTTCACCCTCACCCTAGCCCTCTCCCAGAGGGAGAGGGGATACACAAGCTCCCTCTCCCGCTCGCGGGAGAGGGTCGGGGTGAGGGTCGCGATTTTTCACACCGCCGCCGCGCCGCCGACGATCTCTGAGATTTCTTTCGTGATCCCCGCCTGCCGGTTCTTGTTGTAGACGAGCGTGAGCTCGTCGATCAGTGTCTCGGCGTTGTCCGAGGCGGACTTCATCGCCACCATGCGCGCGCTCTGCTCCGAGGACATGTTCTCGGCGACCGCCTGGAAGATTATCGCCTCGATGTAGCGCGTGAGCACCTGCTCGAGCACGGCCTTGGCCTCGGGCTCGTAGAGGTAGTCCCAATGGCTCGAAGGCGACCCGAGCCGCTCGCCCGAGAGGGGCAGCAGCTGCTCCATGACCGGCTCCTGCTTCATGGTGTTGACGAAGCGCGTGTAGAAGAGCAAGAGCCGGTCGAAGCGGTCCTGGACGTAGCCGTCGAGCATCACCTTCACCGCGCCGATCAGCTTGTCCATCTGCGGCCGGTCGCCGAGCTGCACGACGTGCGATGCCACGTTCGCGCCCAGCCGCTGCATGAAGCCGAAGCCCTTGCCGCCGATCGCGCAGACCTCCATTTTCTCGCCCTGCGCTTCCCATTCCTTGTATTTTCCGAGCCCGAGGCGAAGGAGATTGGTGTTCAAGGCGCCGCACAGGCCCTTGTCGGTGGTGACGACGATCATCCCGACGCCCTTCACCGTGTCGCGCTCGACGAGGAAGGGGTGCCGGTACTCGGGGTTGGCGTGGCTGATGTGCGCGGCGACGTTGCGGATCTTCTCGCCGTAGGGGCGCGCCTGGCGCATGCGCTCCTGCGCCTTCCTCATCTTGGAGGCGGCGACCATCTCCATCGCCTTGGTGATCTTCCGGGTGTTCTGCACACTCCGGATTTTCATCCTGATTTCCTTGGTGCCCGGCATCAGAAGCTTCCGCTCTTTTTCCAGTCTTCGATGGCGGCCTTCAGCGCCTTTTCCTCGTCGGCCGAGAGGTCCTTCTTGTCTTCCATGTTCTTGACGACGCCCGGGTACTTGCCCTTCACGTAGTCGCGCATCGATTTCTCCGCGGACAGCGCCTTCTTCACGTCGATGTCGTCGAAGTAGCCGTTGTTCACCGCGAAGAGGGTGAGCGCCATCTCCCAGACCGCGAGCGGCTGGTACTGCGGCTGCTTCATCAGCTCGGTGACCATGC
>VBDM01000263.1:3451-4484 GCA_005881355.1 Betaproteobacteria bacterium | reverse complement strand
GGTCCGCGGTGCTCGGCGCGATCGTCTACGCCCTCATCTCCTGGGCGGCGAGCGCGCTCTTGTTCGGCCCCCCGCGCGTCGTCGTCGTGCGGCACGACCAGCACCTCTAGCGAAACTCCGCGAGCTCCAGGTCGTCGATCTCCTGCGCCGGGAGCCCGGAAGTCCTAGGGCCGGCGCGCGTAGGCCGCGTCGAACGCGGCTTCGAGCCGGGCGTGCGTGCCCCGCAGGCCGTCCACTACGCGCTTCGCCCAGTCGAAATATTCCCGCCGGCGTTCCAGCGGCCATTGCGAAGGCGGATGGTCGGCGACGTCGCGCAGGTTGGCGATCTTGTCGGCGAGCTTCACCAGCTTGGCCGCCTGCGACAAATGCGGCGCATGCTCGATCTGCAACCGCTTGCGCTCGGCCTTGGGCAATGCCTTGTCGTCGGTGACTTCGCGGACCACGTCCGCGATCTCGTACCCGAATTGTTCAGCCAGTTCGTTGTAGCTGGTCTCGGTGTCCTCGATGGTGTCGTGCAGCAAGGCCGCGCAAAGCACGGTGCTCGACCCCGCCTTCGATGGCCAGGATCTTGGCCAACATGATCGGATGATTGATGTAGGGCGACGCCTCGGCGTACTTGCGTCGCTGCTTGCGGTGCTTGTCCGCGGCGAACTCGAGAGCGCCGATCAGCATCGCCGGCATCGAATCGGCGCGAGACGGCGCGGCGGCCGGCGGGCCGCCGGCCGCGCCGAAATCCGCGAGCAGCCGCGAGAGCTGCACGTGCGCGACCAGCGCGTCGGGAACGGCCTCGATGATCTCGCGGTAGGGATCGGTGAAGCCTCTGTTCCCCTCGAAGCGCACCAGCGTGCGCAGCTTGTCGATCACCCCGCGCATCTCGGCGCTCGCGTCCTCGCCCGCCTCGGCGAGCTCGTCGAGCCCCGCGATCAGCGCCGACAGCACGCGCAGCCATTCGAAGGACGCGTCGCGGAGCACGAGGTCCAGGAGCTCGCCTCTGGATTCGACGCGGCCGTGCTCGCGCTCGTAGCGGATGCGC
>VBDM01000263.1:0-3407 GCA_005881355.1 Betaproteobacteria bacterium | reverse complement strand
TTGGAGGTGTCGGTCGCGGTCATGGCGTTCCTGTCGGAATACACCAGATGGGGACGAAACGCGATCTTTCCACCCGATCGGGGTCCGTCAGCCTGCTCTCTTGCGCGCCGCGCGCACGACGTTCTCGACGAGCAGCGCAAGGCAACCGGCGAGGAAGATCGCCGCGCGCCACGGCTCGCCGACGGGAAGCTCGCGCAGGACGAGCGCGGCAAGCGCGACCCACGCCAGGATGCCGAGCGTGAAGCCCACGTCCTCGACGAACAGCCCGGCGATCTCCCGGGCGGCGACCGCGAGCCATTTCATCCGGCGCTCTCCCGGCGCGCGAGCAGCGCGGCGGCGGACGCGGCGGCGAGAAACAGCGCGGCGATGCCGAGAATCGCGAGATCCTCCCCGGGCCAGCGGAAACCGAGGCCCTCGCCGATCCAGAACGCGCCGAACGCGGACAGCAGCACGCCCACCGCGAATTTGAGCGTGTTCTCCGGAATCCGCGCGAGCGGCCGGTGCACCGCGCAGCCTACGATCGCGACCAGCGCGCACGCGGCCAGCGCGCCCAGGCTCGCGGGCAGCAGCAGACCGCCGGCGGCGCCGACGGCGAGCACGATGAAAACCACCTCGAGCCCTTCGAGCACCACGGCCTTGAACGCTGTGATCACGGCGATCGCGTCCCAGCCGCGCCGCGGATGCGCCGCGCGCAGCGCCGCGCTCTGGTCCGCGAACGCCGCCGCCTCGTCGTGCAGGGCGATCACCCCGGCCTCGCGCAGGATCGCCTTCCTCAGCCAGCGCATTCCGAAAAGCAGCAGCAGGACGCCGATCGAGAGCTGCAGGTACCGGATCGGCATGCGCGCGAGCAGCGGACCGAAGGCGAGCACCAAGAGCGCGAGGAAAGCGAGGCCCGCCGCGGTTCCCGCCAGCGCCGGCCGCCATCCGCGCACCGTGCCCAGACCGCTTCGACGAGAGAAGCGATAAAGGCGGAGGCGATCGCGGTTCCGGCGTGGGCGAAGGAGAGCATGGCTGGAAAGTGTAGCGGGAAAGATGAGGACCGCGCGCGTTCGGGTCGAGGAAACTGCTAGCGGTAAAAAAGGGCCCGGGTCGCGAGACCGGGGCCCTTCCGAGTTTTACAACTAGTGCCGGTTATCTCTACAGGGACGACCTCGCGAAAAGATTGCCGAGCCCGCAACGGCTCCCTGTTTCTGATTTAATCGTCGTCCCCGCCGTCTCCGCCTTCCATGATCCTGCGGGCGCGTCCGGTCAGCTCCAGAATATGCAAGCCGGTGTTGGCGCGGTCGACGATGTAGACGAGGCCACGGCCGTCGACCTCGACGTTGTTGGTCTGGATCACGACGTCGCAGACCGCGTCTACGCCGATCCTGCAACCCTCCGGGCGCGGATCTGTATTCGCCGTCGTCGCCGGGATGAAGAAGCCGACCTCGCGCGGGCTGAAGGGCTCGCGAATGTCGATGGCGCGCACTCCGGCGTTGAACCACGACACGAACACCAGCTTGCCGTAGAAGACGCCGGTGAACGACTCGTTGCTCGAGTGCGACCCGAAACGGCCGCCCCGGGCGCAGAAGTCGCCGCTCGCCGCCGGAACATGGTGGTTGGCGATGCCCATCGGCTTCGACGGCGTGGTGATGTCCACCATGTAGACCATCTGCCGATTGTCCGAGCACCGGTTGCCGCCCGCCTCGTTCACCAGGACGATGAAGTCGCGAATCCTGTTCGGGCTCACCGCGAAGTCAGGCACCGGCTGCTGGATCACCGGGAACACGGTGTGCGCGCCCATGGTGGGAGAGGTGTCCAGGCGGCCCAGCTGGGGGCAAAGGAGGTCTGCATCCGTCGGATTCGTCCGGAAGTTCGCCGAAGGCGGCGTCGCGCACCGGGTCGCGTCGAGCAGCTTCGCCCGGTCGACGATCTGGAGGATGCCGTTCGAGCCGGTGCCGTGTCCGAAGTACACCCGGTCGCCGACCTCGATCATGCCGTGCACGCCGGTGGGGTTCGCGCCGGTCGCGCCCGGCTGCTGGCCGGCGAGGCCGTAGTTGCGGATGAATTGCGGGCTCAGCGGGTTGCTGAGATCGAAGATCTGCGTCATCCGCGTGGTCCGCCAGTTCGGGAACGAGGGCACGGCATGCGCGAGATCCGTGCCGTCGGACACGAGGTAAGCGATGCCCGTGTTGCACTGCCACCAGCTCTTGTGCGTGTTTCTGAGGTTGGCGATCACTATCGTCGCGAGCGACGGGTGGGCCGGGTCGGTGACGTCCCAGACCTCGTGGCTGTTGGACGTGGCCCGAAGGATGTAAACCCTGCCGTGGATTCCGTGAGGGAGGTCGCTGCCGTCGCAGGCGCGGACCATTTGGGCGCCGCCGGCCTCGCCGACGCCGGACCCGCCCGGGATGTGCGCGAGATAGACCGGACGGCTGGGGTTGGTCACGTCCACGACGGACGTGCCGTTCGACTCGACGACCCCTCCCCTTTGCGGGTTGGGGGCGCTGCCGCCGTGGTGGCCGATGTAGGCGATCCAGCGCCCGTCGGGATGCTGATGCACGATGGGCTGGTACGCCGAGCGCGCCTGCAGGTCGTTCAAGCCGACGAGCCTCATGTTCTTGTGCTCCGCCGCGTGTCCGGTCCTCTGGGACTGCGCGAGCGCGCCGCCGCCCGCCGCGCTCAGGCCGAACGCCAAGGCGGCGCACGACAATAAGCCCGTATGCCAACTGCTCCTCGTGAAACAAACCATGCTTTTCATGTGCTTGCTCCTCTGGAAGGTGATAGCGGGATGTGGATTTGTCGGGCCGATCGGCACGCCGGATGGCCGGCGCCGTGACGCCCGCACCGAGCCACCGAATGCTCCCGCAGTCTTCGATGGCTTCCGCGTCGATGCTACCACCACGCCGGAATCGCAACCACCGCGAACGGATCATCGCTAGCGGAACTCCTCCTCCAGCGGCTCGATCAGCTTCGGCCCGTCGAGTTTCGTGTCGTTGACGAGGAGCCGCACCTTGTAGTGCGCGAACGCCTCGGGCGGCAGGCGCGAGCGGACGAGCTCGGTCACCTGGCGCGCGTCGACCAGCCTGCGGTCGAGCCAGGCTGCTTGCGCGCTCTCCGAGAGGACGAGCGGCGCGCGCTCGTGGATCTGCGCGAGCGCTCCTTCGGCCCGCGCCGTGACGATCGCGCAGGAGCGCAGCGCCTCGCCCGTCTTCGCGTCCTTGCGGTAGGACATCAGCCCCGCGAAGGCGAGAAGCCCGCCGTCGGCGCGGCGGATGAAGTGCGGCTGCTTCGCGCGCTTGATCTCGCCGGTGGCCGGATCGACGCGCTCGACCGCCTGCCACTCGTACCAGCCTTCCGCCGGAATGAGGCAGCGCGCGCGGCTCCACGCGTCGCGCCACATCGGCTTTCCGGCCGCCTCCTCCACG
>VBDM01000253.1:621-4226 GCA_005881355.1 Betaproteobacteria bacterium | reverse complement strand
GACCCTCGGGGGACGGTGGAATGAAGATCTGCCACTACAACGAAAACCAGGTGGGAGCGGTGATCGCGGACCGGGTTCATCCGCTCGGCGAAACGCTCATAAAGGCCGGCCATCTGGAGCCCGGCTACACGATGCTCGAAGCGATCACGGTGCTCGCGAACGAGCCCGCCGCGATGAAGTGCGCGCGTTTCTCCGCGCAGACCGGCTCGTCCGCGCCGCTCGCGTCGGTGAACTCGCGCCGATTCTCAATCCGCCCGCGATCTGGGCCGCGGCGGCGAACTACAAGGCACACCAGGCGGAAATGCAGGCGAAGATGGGCTCCTCCGATCGCTCGAACCTTTCCAAGGACGAGCTGATGGCGGAGTTCTTCCTCAAGCCCGCCTCCTCCATCATCGGCCCGGGCGGCCCGGTCATCCTGCCGAAGATCTCGAAGGACGTGGATTTCGAATGCGAGCTGTGCGCGGTGATCGGAAAGACCGCGCGCCACGTCGGCGAAGAGCAGGCTCTCGATCACGTTTTCGGCTACACCATTCTCTGGGACTTCAGCCAGCGCGATCCCTGGGGCCGCGGCAGGCAGAACACGCGCAACATCCGCAAGGGCTTCGACACTTTCACGGGCCTGGGGCCCTGGATCGTCACGCGCGACGAGATCGACGATCCGCAGAACCTCGCGATCCGCGTCGAGCAGAACGGCAAGCCCGCGATGAGCGCGCATACCGGCGACATGATCTGCACTCTGCGCGAGCACATCCGCTTTCTCTCGGACGTGACGACGCTCATGCCCGGAGTCCTCATCACGACGGGCACGCCGGCGGGCGTGGCGAAGCTCGCCGACGGCGATCACCTGAAGGGCGGCATCGAGAAAATCGGCGAGATGGAGGTCGAGGTGCGGGCCGAGCGCTAGCCGTTTGTTGGAAAAGGGGGCATGCTCCCTTTAAATTCCCCAACAGCCTGCTAGCCGAATCCTGTTGCTTGAGCGCCCGTCTTCTGGGATTCTATCGGCACCCCGGGGACAGGCTTGGGATGAGCCAACGAAGAAGGAATATGCGCACGCACCGCATTCCCTCTGTCGCCGCAGCTTTCCTTTTCGGTTTCTTCGCGACGCTCGCCCTCGCCCAGGGCGCGTATCCGAACCGGACGATCCGGCTCATCGTCGACACCTCTCCAGGCGGGATCACCGACCTTCTAGGGCGCCTGTCGGCGGAAGGGCTCGCGCGGAAGCTCGGCCAGCCGGTCGTGGTCGAGAACAAGCCGGGCGCCTCCGGCAACGTCGCGATCGATTTCGTGGTGCGCTCGCCGGCCGACGGCCACACGCTGATGATCTGCGCGGGCGGCAACCTCGTCGTCAAGCCGTTTCTCGAGCACGCGCTGTCCTTCGATCCGATGAACGATCTCGTCCCGGTGTTCAACGTCGCCGAGGCGCCGCACATTCTGGTCGTTCCGGCCTCGCTTCCGGCCGCGACCGTCGCGGAGTTCATCGCCTACGCCAAGGCGAATCCCGGGCAGGTCTATTACGGCTCCGCGGGCGTCGGCAGCCCGCCGCACCTGTCCCTCGAGCTCTTCGCCCGTCATGCGGGGGTGAAGCTCGTGCACGTCCCTTACAAGGGCGTGGGGAACGCGCTTCCCGACATGATTTCCGGCCGCGTGCAGGCGATGTCGATAAGCTTCGGCTCGGCTCGGCCGCACTTGAGGAGCGGCCAGATCAAGGCACTCGCGGCGGGCGCCAAGCACAGGCTCGCGGGGCTGCCCGGGGTGCCGACCTCGGCCGAAGCCGGCGTGCCGGGCTGGGAGATGAGCGCCTGGTTCGGCATCTTCGCCCCGAAGGAAACGCCGCCCGCAATCCTGCGCCTGCTGAACGAGCGCATGCAGGAGGTGATCGACGACCCGAAGACCAGGCAGAGGCTTTTCGAGATCGGCGCCGAGCCCGTCGGAGGGTCGGTCGACTCGTTCTCCGAGCGGTTTCGCTCCGACTACCGGATGTGGGGGCAGGTCATCAACGAATCGGGCATCAAGCTCGAGTAGGCACGATGACACCGGCCCCGCTCAAGACGAAGTTCATCTCGCACGGCACGCTCGGCTCGAAGGATCTCGAGGCGACGCGCCGGTTCTACGAGGAGTTTCTCGGGCTGGAAGTGGTGCGCACCAGCCGCGTTTCGCTCATGATCCGGCTCGGCGGCGAGCACGTGTACGCCGTCGTGTACACGAAGAAGAAAGAGCCCATGGCGCGCATCTACCACAACGGCCTGGACGTCGACACCGACGCGGAAGTGGACGAGGCCTGGCGGCTGTGCAACGAGCAGGCGGCGAAATGGGGCTTGCACGACATCGGGAAACCTTCGGCGCGCCACGGCACCTACAGCTTCCTTTTCTGGGACGCCGACGACAACGCCTGGGAGATCCTCTCCAATCCGAAAGGCGGCTACACCTGGATCTTCGAGCAGGGCGATCTCGCGGGCCGGGGACATTTCGAGCGCGGCTTCCGCCACAAGCGGCCGGATGCGAAGAAGGGGGCGGCATGAGAGCCGCTCGCTCCATGAACGGGCTGCGGCGCGACGTGGCGCTCGCCAATCGGATCATCGAGCGCTTCGGGCTCTCCGGCGCCTTCGGGCACGTGAGCGCCCGCATTCCGGGCACCGACAGGTTTTATTTTCCGACGCGGCGCTCACCCGGCCTCGCGAGCGCCGGCGAGCTGCTGGTCCTCGACACCGAGGGCAAGATCCTCTCCGGCAAGGGGACGCCGAACAGCGAGCTGTGGATCCACGCGCGCCTCTACGCCGCGCGGCCCGACGTGGGCGGGGTGGTGCACGCGCACCCTCCGGCCAGCATCTGTCTCACGCAGATCGGGCAGCCGCATCGCGTGGTGCACAACCAGGGGGGAGCGTTCCACGCGGGCGTGCCCGAATTCGAGCGCATCAGCCTCATCCGCACACGGGAGCTTGGCGACCTGCTCGCGCGCAAGCTCGGCGCGGGACTCGCCGTGATGATGCGCGGCCACGGCATCACGACCGCGCTTCCCGACGTGCGCGCGGCAACCGTTGCGGCGTGCATGCTGGAGGAGAGCGCCGGGATGCAGCTGCGCATGCTCGCCGCCGCGGGCGGGGACCCCGCGCGGATCCGGGTCTATACCCGCGAGGAGGCCGAAAGCATGGGCGACCAGGTCGGCCCGAGGGTGGTCGAGCGGGCCTGGGAGTACTATTCCATTGCAGCAGAAGCAAGGCCTCTCGGCCGCTAGCCCGAACCGTGTTTTTCGCCGTTGCCGAGGAGACTTCACATGATCAGGCCTGAGTTGATTCCCGCCGCGGTCTTTGCGTCCACGCTCGCGCTGCTGATTGCCGGCTGCGCCGCCACGCCTGGCGTGCCGACGCCGGAGCAGAAGTCCGAGCTCGCCCCGACGGGGACGCTCCGCATCGCCGTGTTCACCGGAAATCCGGTGCTCGGCGCGCGCGACAAGGCGACGGGCGAAGTGGGCGGAACGACCGTGACGATGGGACGCGCGCTCGCTCAAGCGGCCGGCGTTCCCGCGAGGATCGTCGAGTACACGGCGATCGCGAAGCTCGTCGAGGATGCGAAGACCGCCGAGTGGGACATCGCGGTCGTCGCATTCG
>VBDM01000253.1:0-576 GCA_005881355.1 Betaproteobacteria bacterium | reverse complement strand
CCCGAGGCGGACAAGGCCGGGGTGAGCATCGCAGCGGCCAAGGGTGCCGCGACTACGCTGTTCCTGCAGCGCACGCTCAAGGAGGCGCAGGTCGTGCAGGCCGACAACGAGCCCGCGGCCTTCGCGCTGATCAAGGACGGCAAGGCGCAGGTCTACGCGCAGAACCGCTACATGCTGCTCGGTCTCGCCGATGCTCTTCCCGGAGCGCGAGTGCTCGAGGACCGCTTTTCCGCCGCGGAAATGTGCCTCGTCGTGCCCAAGGGGCGGACCGCCGCGCTCGCCTACGTGACCGAATTCGTCGAGCAGTCGAAGAGGTCCGGCACGGTGCAGCGCGCGATCGACGAGGCGAAGCTGCGCGGCGTTTCCGTTGCGCCCGCCGCGCCGCCGAGGGAGAACCTCACCCCGGGGAGAGGCTACTAGATCTTGATCGGCAGCGCGCGGATGCGCTTGCCGGTCGCCGCGGCGAGCGCATTTGCGACTGCCGGAGCAATGACTGGAGTCGCAGGCTCGCCGACGCCGGTGGGCTTCTCGTTCGAGCGCACGATGTACACCCCGATCCGCGGCATCTCGTTCAGG
>VBDM01000252.1:2525-5896 GCA_005881355.1 Betaproteobacteria bacterium | reverse complement strand
TTCAAGGCGCTTTTCTTCGCGCTGTCGATCATCCCGCTCGTCATCCCGGGCATCCTTTTCACCGTCGCGTGGATCCTGCTCGGCAGCCCCAAGATCGGCATCATCAACCTGGCGCTGCAAAACTGGGTCGGGGTCGAGCGGCCCTTGTTCAACGTCTATTCCCTGCCGGGGATGATCTGGGTCGACGGCCTTCACTATTCGCCGATGGCGTTCCTGCTCATGACCGCCGCTTTCCGCGCGATGGACCCCGCGCTCGAGGAGTCCGCGACCATGAGCGGGGCCAACATCTTTCAGGTCGCCTGGCGGGTGACCTTGAAGCTCACCTGGCCGGCGATCCTCGCGACGCTGCTGATGCTGTTCGTGCGCGCGATCGAGTCCTTCGAGGTGCCGGCGCTCCTCGGACTGCCGGTCGGGATACACGTGTTCACCTCCGCGATCTACCAGGCCGTGCACCGCTATCCCAGCCAGATCGGGCTCGCCTCCGCGTACGGGATGACCTTGCTCGTGATCACGACCGTCGGCGTGTATTTCGTGTCGCGCCTGTCGAGCCGCGGCAGCAAGTACGCGACCATGACGGGCAAGGGCTTCAGGCCGAGGCAGATCGATCTCGGCCCCTGGCGCTGGTTCGCCGCCGCGATCTTCATCGTGTATTTCCTGCTGATCGTCGTGCTGCCCTTCGCGGTGCTGCTGTGGTCGTCGTTCCAGAAATTCTACTCGGTGCCTTCGTGGCAGGCCTTGCAGAATCTCACGCTCGATCCGTACCGCTTCATCTTCACCTATCCGAACCTCGCGCGCTCGGTGTGGAACACGATGATCCTCTCCTTCGGCAGCGCGACGTTGATCATGCTGGTGACTTCGGTCATCTGCTGGATCGTGGTGAAGACCAAGCTCCCGGGACGCTGGCTCCTCGACAACGTCGCCTCGCTGCCGATGGTGTTTCCGGGCCTCGTGCTCGGCCTTTCGATCATGATTTTCTATCTCAACGTCGACGTCGGCGTCTACGGGACGATATGGATCATGTTCATCGCCTACGTCACCCGCTTCATGCCCTACGGGCTGCGCTACAACACCACCTCGATGCTGCAGATCCACAAGGAGCTGGAGGAATCGGCGGCGATGAGCGGCGCCTCCTGGGGCACCACGTTTCGCCGCATCATCCTCCCCTTGCTCAAGCCGGGGCTGGTCGCGGGCTGGATCTACGTGATGATCGTCTCGATCCGCGAGCTCTCCAGCTCGATCCTGCTCTACAGCCCGGGCACCGAGGTGCTGTCGATCACCATCTGGGAGTTGTGGGAGAACGGCCAGTACGTGGAGCTTTCGGCCCTCGGCGTGCTTTTCATCCTGGCGCTCTTCGTCCTGGTGATGGTCGCCCAATGGCTGGGCAGGAAATTGGGCATCAAGGAATGAGGCGGGAAACCAAGTGCTGAAAGTCGAAGGATTGTTCACGGAGTATCCCAACGAGCGCGGCCAGATCGTGCGCGCCGCGCAGGACGTGAGCTTCGAGGTGCCCGAAGGGAAGCTCTTCACGCTGCTCGGCCCCAGCGGCTGCGGCAAGACCACCACGCTGCGCTCGATCGCGGGCCTCGAGCGGCCGCGCGCGGGCGAGATCAGCGTCGGCGGCCGCGTGGTGTACTCCTCCGGGAAAAGCGTTTTCGTCGCGCCCAACCGGCGCGGCTTCGGCATGGTGTTCCAGTCCTACGCCATCTGGCCGCACATGAACGTCTTTCAGAACGCGGCCTTTCCGCTGGAGGTCGGCGAGCGCAAGCTCTCGCGGAAGGAAATCCGGGACAGGGTCCTGCGCGTGCTCAAGGCGGTGCAGCTCGATGAGCTTGCCGACCGCGAAGCGACCAAGCTCTCGGGCGGACAGCAGCAGCGCCTCGCGCTCGCGCGGGCGCTCGCCATGGAGCCGCAGCTGCTGCTCCTGGACGAACCGCTCTCCAACCTCGATGCGAAGCTGCGCGAGCTCATGCGCTTCGAGCTGAAACGCCTGCAGCGCGAGCTCCGGATCACCACGGTCTACGTGACCCACGACCAGAGCGAGGCGCTCGCGCTCTCGCACTCGATCGCGGTGATGAACGAGGGCCATATCCAGCAGATCGGCACGCCGCGGGAAATCTACGAGCGGCCGCGCAGTCAGTTCGTCGCCGATTTCGTGGGAACGACGAATTTTCTCGACGGGACGGTTCTCGGGCGCGGCGCCCAATCCGGGCATTTCCGCGTGCGTACCGAGTTCGGCGAGGTCGAGGTCCTGTCGGACGACGATCTGCGCGGCAACGACCGGGCCGTGCTCTCGGTGCGGCCCGAGGACGTCGAGCTCTCCGAGGCGCGGCCCGAAGGCGGCAACGTCTGGGAGGCCAGGGTCGACCAGAAAGTGTTCCTCGGCGAGTTCATCGATTTCCAGGTGAAGCTCGGCG
Source organism: Betaproteobacteria bacterium (assembly GCA_005881355.1). GTDB lineage: Bacteria > Pseudomonadota > Gammaproteobacteria > Burkholderiales > SG8-39 > VBDM01. The sequence goes on along the minus strand of VBDM01000252.1, from coordinate 3,482 downwards.
GCCGCATCCTGCTCTCGCGATGCCATCCGTCGCTGCGAACGCCCGTCGGAGACGCCATCTACGTGAAACTCCACCCCGAAAAATGCGTGGCCTTCAAGGCCGCCTGACACCCATGTCCAAAACGCCAGCCCGCAGCGCAGAGAACGCAGAGAATTCAGCGAAACCGGCCAACGAGCGCTGGGCGTCCGAGGTCATCGTCGACCTGCTGCACGCCTACGACCTGCCGCACGCGGCGCTCAATCCGGGCGCGAGCTACCGCGGGCTGCACGACTCGATCGTGAACTACGGCCAGAACCGCCCGACGATGATGCTGTGCCAGCACGAGGAGACGGCGGTGCAGATCGCGCACGGCTACGCCAAGGCGAGCGGCGAGCCGATGGTCGCGATCCTGCACAATCTCGTGGGCCTCCTGCACGCCAACATGGCGATCTATTACGCGTACATCGATCGCGCGCCGATCTTCATTATCGGCGCGACAGGACCCATGGACGAGACCAAGCGCCGGCCGCGCATCGACTGGATCCACACCGCTCAAGGGCAGGGCGAGGCGGTGCGCGCCTACACCAAGTGGGACTACCAGCCGCACACGATCGACGGCGTTCCCGAGGCGTTCGCGCGCGCCTACGCGGTGATGATGACCGAGCCTCAAGGGCCGATCTACATGTGCTACGACGCGTGGCTGCAGGAGCAGAAGCTCGACCACGAAGTGCCCCTGCCGTCCCCGCATGCCATGAAAGTGCCGAGCAGGCTCGCGCCGGATCCGAAGGCGCTCGAGCGCGCCGCGGACCTCGTCGCTGGAGCGACGAATCCCGTGATCATCGCGGAGTTCGTTGGCCGCGACCCCGAGGGCTTCCATGCGCTCATCGACCTTGCCGAGACGGGCGGCCTGCCTGTGTACGATGTCGATACCCGTCTCAACTTTCCCACGCGGCACCCGCTCAACATGAGCATGGAAAA
>VBDM01000252.1:0-2453 GCA_005881355.1 Betaproteobacteria bacterium | reverse complement strand
TGGATCGACATCGGCTTCGGCGACCTCGAGCTCTCCAGCTGGGCGCTCGACTACCAGCGGCTGCAGCACGCCGACCTGCGCATTCTCGCCGACACCTCGGTCGCGATTCCGATGCTTGCCTCGCTCCTCAAGGGCCGCGCGACGAACGACAGGAAGTTTGCGGAGCAGGTGAAGGCGCGCGCGGCGGAGATCGCCAAGCGAAGCGACGCGAAACGCGAGCGCTGGGCGAAAGAGGCGCGAGAGAGCTGGGACGCGAGTCCGATCGCGCTGCCGCGGCTCGCCTCCGAGGTCTGGGAGGCGATCAAGGGCGAGTATTGGGTGCTCACCGCCGGCACGCTCGACGAATGGGCGCGCATGCTCTGGGATTTCGACAAGCCCTACCGGCATCCCGGAAAGTCGCTCGGCACGGCGACGCAATTCGGCATTTCGCTCGGGGTCGCGCTCGCGCACCGGGACAAGAAGCGCCTCGTAGTGGACCTGCAGCCCGACGGCGATCTCATGTTCGATGCAGGCGCGATGTGGGTCGCGGCGAAGCACCGCATCCCGCTCCTGGTCGTGATGTACAACAACCGCGCCTATTACAACGACTGGGAGCACCAGATCCGCATGGCCAAGCTGCGCGGCACGCCGGTCGATCGCGCGCACATCGGCATGGACATGGACGGACCCGCGCCGGACTTCGCAACGATGGCGCGCTCGATGGGCTGGTATGCCGAGGGACCGATCGACGACCCGGGGAAGGTCGCCGCGGCGCTCGAGCGCGCGATCGCCAAGGTGAAAGCCGGCCGGCCCGCCCTTCTCGACACCCTCACGCAGAAGCGTTAGAGAGCCCGCAATGAAGAAGGCTGCCGTTCCGCATCCAGTGAAAGACGTCGGTGTCGTCGGCGCGGGGCGCATGGGCACGCCGATCATCGGGCACCTCGCTCGCAAGGGATTTGCGACGCGGGCCTGCGACGCCAACACCGACCGAGAGCGCGTGGTGAAGGAACTCGGCGCTCAATGGGCCGTGAGCGCGGAATCCCTCGCCGGCGAGTGCGATGCGATTCTCGTCTGCGTGGGGTTCGACCGCGAAGTGCAGGAGCTTCTCGCCGAAGGCGGGCCGTTGCGCCGCGCGAAGCCGGGCACGATCGTAGCGATCCTGAGCACCATTCACCCGAAAACCATACAAAAGCTCGCCAAGGAGTGCGGGAGCGCTGATTTGCGCGTCGTCGACTCCACCGTGTGCCGCGGCGGCGAAGCCGCGGACAAGGGCACGCTGCTTTCTTTCGTGGGCGGCAGCGCGGAGGTCGTCGAGCGCCTGACTCCGGTGCTCCGTGCCTATTCCTCCGATGTCGTGCACACCGGCGGCGTCGGCACCGCGCAGGTCGCCAAGGCCGTCAACAATCTCATTCTGTGGGCGTGCCTGGTCGCAGATCATGAGGGACTCGCGCTCGCGCGGCACTACGGCGCCGATATCGAGGCGCTGCGGAAGGCGCTGCTCATCTCGAGCTGCGCCAACGGCCCGCTCGAAAAGTGGGGCACGCAGACAATGGCCTGGGCGGAGGACGACATGGCGATCGTCGCCGAGATGGCGGCGGAGGTGGGTATTGCGCTGCCGCAAGCCGGCGTGAACCGGGAGATCTGCCGCGCTTTGAAACCGCGGCGCTACAAGCTCGACCTCTATGGGCGCTGACCCCGGTCCGGGCGCGTCGGCGATTACACCTCGATGACCGCAGGATGACGGCATCCTTTCATTTCGTTGACAGCGCCGCGATCGAAGGGTAAGTTCCCGCGCAGATGTTCCGAATCTCCGGTTCCACATGAAGGAACATCGGCAGGGCAGGAGGGCATCTGCTGGAGGGATGTTCGGGTGTGGCCCTGAAATACAACCAAAGAGCAGGAGGAGACGATGAACTTGAACAGAAAGGCGATGGTCCTTGCGGTGGGTGCCGCGCTCGCGGCGCCCTCCGCCTACTCGCAAACGAGCGACAAATGAGAGTTCTACGGCAAGTTCTATCCCGAGCTCACCCACGCAAGCGGTGCCGGAGCCTCGGCCGCGGGCACGACCGTGTCTACGCTCACGGCCCCGGCAGCCGGAGCGAGCGGCCTCATCAACAGGTGGGAAATGCAGGTCAGCAACACTTATATCGGCTTCCGCGGGAGTCGGAGCCTCGGCGGCGGGTTGAAAGCGATCGGCCAGTTGGAACAAAGCGTCCCTCTCGACGAGGGAGCTAACACGGTCCAAACGACCCCCGCTGCAATCCCCAGCTTCGGGCACGGTGAGGCTCGGCAACATGGATACGCCGTTCAAGAAGTACGGCGACACGCTGGGCTTTCTCGGTGTCTCGAGCGGCAACTTCGTGTCGCCGAACAACGTGACGCGCAGGGTTAGCAATAGCTCGGCGTCGGGCTTCAACTTGCGGCGCGCGAACGCGATCGACTTAGCCTCGCCGACGCTCCCGGGCGGGGTGCAG
>VBDM01000251.1 GCA_005881355.1 Betaproteobacteria bacterium | reverse complement strand
CGGCGGGCGCCGCGTTCCCGGCCGTGCCGCGATAGTCCTTTGCCGGGTCGGGGGCAGTGCTGCCCGTCTGCGTCGGTTTGAGCCGCTGATCCCGGGACCCCGGGTCGGCTCACGCGGCATCAAAAGGATCGATTTTCCGGGCATTGGTCTTGCTTGCTCCACGGCTGAAACGGACCGATCTTTCGACTTCAAGGGGTTGCGATTGTCGCTCCGGCGACCCACCGTCGCCGCTGACGCGCCACCGACGGACCACAGTGAATTCGGGCGGCCGGCCGAGTGTGACGTATTAACGCTAGGGAGGGTTGATCATGCGTAAATTCATTGTTGTTGGCGGCTTCTTGGTGCTCACCTCGTTCTGTCTGGGGGGCCCGGCTTACTCGGCCCCCAAGGCGGCGAGCCGCGGCGCGGCGCTCACGATGAGCGTCACCCAGGAAGCGAGCGAGGAAGCGCGCATCGCGGATATCGTGGAGAGCTACGCGCCATTGGCGCGTTATTTGTCGGCCGCGGCCGGAACCGAGATCAAGATCGGGTACTCGCGCGACATGACTGCGGAATTGCGGCACACGCGCACCGGCAGCGTCGCCATCCTCGTCGGGCCCGCCCACATCATCGGCAGCGCGCTCCGCTACGGGTACGAGCCGCTGGCGACGTTTTCGGGCAGCGAGAAGATGGCGTTCGTGGTTCCCGCGGCGAGCGCGATCAAGTCGCTGGAAGACGCCAGGGGAAAGCGTCTCGGCCTTCCCAGCCCCGACTCGCTCGCGGTCTACCTCGCGCTCGGCGAGTTCAACTCCAAGGGGCTTCAGCTCAAGACCTACTTCCAGCAAATCAACAATTACAGCTCCCACGACGTGGGGCTGTCCGCCCTCGAGATAGGCGCGGTCGACGTCGCGGTCGCTGAGTACCGCGTCGCGCAGAAGTGGCTGTCCAAGAACAAGGGCCGAGTGATCCACGAAACCAAGTCGGTCCCGAGCAGCGGCATCGCCTTGAACGCAGAGCTCGACAAGGCCGTGAAGCGGAAGATCCGGCGCGCGCTGCTCTCGCCCAACCCCAAGCGCCTGCCCGTCGCGCAACTCGCAAGCATCGGCATCGTCGACATCAAGCCGGCGTCGGAAGAGGACTACCGCTACGTCTCGACGCTCGGCTATTTCACGCCGACGGTGCTGCCGGGCATCAAGATCGTCGCGGCCGAGGAGGTGCAGGACCTGATGCGCAAGGGGGTGCCGCTGTACGACGTACGCGTCGAGCCGGAGTACAAGGAAGAGCACATCAAGGGCGCGATCTCGCTGCCGTATTCTGAGAAGAGCAAGAAGGAAGTCGGCTACGACCCCGCCCAGGACACGTTCAAGCTCGCCGAAACGGTCATGGAGAAGAACGCGCCGCTGATCTTCCAGTGCAATGGCGGGGAGTGCTGGAAGAGCTACAAGGCTTCGTTGTGGGCGTATAACCTGGGCTACCGGAACGTGTATTGGTTCCGCGGCGGCTTTCCGGAGTGGAAGGCGAAAAACCTGCCGATGGAATGAACCGCATGCTGCGCTAGCCGCTGTTGCGCAAAGCGGCGGCGATGCCGTTGATGGTGAGGTGGATCGCCCGCAGCGTGCGCTCGTCGGCGTCACCCGCCCGGTAGCGGCGCAGGAGCGCGAGCTGGATGTGATTCAGCGCGTCCAGGTAGGCGAAGCGGTTGCGGATGGAGCGGGCGAGCGTCGGGTTTCCCGCCAGGAATTCGCCTGCGCCGGTGATCGCGAAGAGCCGGTCGCGCGAGGCGCGCCACTCGGCCTCGATGCGCGGAAATACCGCCTCGCGCGCTCGCGGGTCGGCAAGCTCCGCATAGCGCGCGGCGATCCCGAGGTCGGTCTTCGCGAGCACCATGTCGAGATTGGAGAGCAGGGCCCTGAAAAACGGCCAGCCCGCGTGCATCTCGCGCAGCTCCTGCAGCTTGCCGCGCTTTTGCTCCAGCCACTGCGACACCGCGGCGCCGAAGCCGTACCAGCCCGGCAGCATGACGCGGCACTGGCTCCAGCTGAACACCCAGGGGATGGCGCGCAGATCCTCGAGGCGCTCGGAAGCTTTCCGCGATGCCGGCCGGCTGCCGATGTTCAGGCGCGCGATCTCCGGGAGCGGCGTCGCCGCGCGGAAAAATTCCATGAAGCCCGGCGTCTCGCGCACCAGGCCCCGGTAGGCGGCGAGCGCGAGCCGCGACAGCTCTTCCATGATTTCCGCGCGGCGCCCGCGGCCATCCTCGGGGCTGGCGACGAGGCTCGCCTCCAGCGTCGCCGCGGCCAGGATCTCCAGGTTGTGCCGCCCGTTCTCGGGATCGGCGTACTTGCTCGCGATCACCTCGCCCTGCTCGGTAAGCCGCAGCGCCCCGTCGACGCTGCCCGGCGGCTGCGAGAGCACCGCCTCGTAGCTCGGGCCGCCCCCGCGCCCGACCGTTCCGCCCCGGCCGTGGAAGAGCCTCAGCCGCACGCCGTGCGCGCGGCACACGCGCATGAGATCGGCGGTCGCCTTGTACAGGGTCCAGCTCGAGGAGAGATACCCGCCGTCCTTGTTGCTGTCCGAATAGCCGAGCATCACTTCCTGCTCGTCGCCGCGCGCGCGCACCCAGCCGCGGTACCGACCTTGAGCGAAGGCGCCCTCCATGATCGCGCCGCAGCGCTCCAAGTCCCCGATCGATTCGAAAAGCGGAATCACGTCCAGGTCCAGGCCGTCGGGACGCGCGAGCCCCGCCTCGCGCAGCAGCACGCCCACTTCGAGAAGATCGGACACCGACTCGCAGTGCGAGATCACGTACTTCGACACCGCCGCCGCGCCCAGGCGCTTCTGCGCCCGGGCCGCGGCCGCGACGACGCCGAGCTCGCGCTCGACCTGCGGCGAGTACGCGAGGCGCGGCGAGCGCAGCGGGGGCTTTCGTACGCGGGCTCGACGCCGGCCCGCGCGAGGAGCTCGCTCACCGCCGCCGCATGCTCGTCGGAGCTCTGGCGCAGGTCGACGGGCGCGAGGTGGAAGCCGAAGACGCTCACTTTTCTGCGCAGCGCGCGCAGGCGCCCTTCGGCGAGCAATCCGGCGCCCTGCTCTTCCAGAGCGCGCGCGATCAGGTCGAGGTCGGCGGCGAGCTCTGCCGCCGTCTCGTAGGGCGGCCGCTCCGCCACCGGCGCCGGCACCGCCTGCAGGCCCGCGAGCGCCTTCGCCGTGGCGGCGAGCCGGCCGTAGATGCCCGACACGACGCGCCGGTACGGCTCGTCGCGCCGGTGCTCCGACTCGTCGCCCGAGCGCTCCGCCTGCTCCAGAACCTCGCGCGGCACCGGCTTCAACCGCGCCGACAGCCCGAGCTCCCTGCCGAGCAGGTTCGCCTCCTCCAGGTAATGCGCGAGGATGAGCCGCGCCTGCTCGGAGGCCGCGAGCTCGAGCGTCTCCGGGCCGACGTTCGGATTGCCGTCGCGGTCGCCGCCGACCCAGGTGCCTACGGTGAGAAAAGGCGGCAGCCAGGGCGCGCGCGGGAGCGCGAGCCGCGCGCGCAGCGCCTCCTCGAGGTCCGCGTACAGGCGCGGGATCCCCGGGATGAAGGTGAGGCGGAAATACGCGAGCGCGTTGGTGATCTCGTCCGCCACGGTGAGCTTCGAGAGGCGCAGCATCGCCGTCAGCCACACCCTCAGCACCTCCGCGCGCAGGGCGCGATCGCGCCCCGGCGAGGCGGGCAGCGCGATCAGGCGCGCGATCGCGCGCTCGCATTCGAGGATGCTCTGGCGCTGCACCTCGGTGGGATGCGCGGTGAGCACCGGGCTCACGCGGGCGCGCGCGAACCAGGCAAGGAGAGACGCCGCGGCGACCTTCCCCGCGCGCTCCAGCGCGTACGCGAAGCTTCCCGGACGCCGCGGTGAGCCGCCTTGCGCGTGCGCGCGGCGCCTGCGGTTCTGGTGCGCGTCCTCGGCGATGTTGAGCAGGTGCGAGAAATAGCTGAACGCCCGCACCACGTGCAGCGTCTCCCCGATCGGCAGCGCGTCGAGCTGCGACTCCAGCTCCGCCTTCACCGCAGCCGCCTCCCCGGCGAGCGCCGGATCGGGCAAGGTGCGCCTGAAGCGCACCGCGGTCTGGCGAATCGTCTCGATGCGCTCCAGCGTCGCCGCGCCGACCTGCTCGCTGATCACCTCGCCGAGGAGGCGGCCGAGCAGCCGCCGATCCTCGCGCAGCAACTGCTCTTTCTCTTCCCCGAGCTCCCGTTCAGTCGTCTCCATGCCCGGAGAATATACGGGGCAAAGGATGAGTGCGAGGGGCCCGGCATTGGGCGATACTACCGCCGCCCCGCGTCCCGGAGAAAACACCATGAACCTAGCGAAGCTGCTGATGCCGATCGCGCTCACGGCGCTCGTGCCGCACGCCGCCCTCGCCGTCACCGGCGACAAGGCCGAGTTCAAGAAGGTCGCCGACGACGTCTATGCCTTCATCGGCAAGCGCAACGACGCCAACGCGCTGGTCGTGGTGACCGCGCAAGGTGCAGTGCTGGTCGACACCGGCAACAACCCGCCCGAGACGCGCATCCTGCAGAATTTCATCAGATCGGTGACGGATCAGCCGGTGCGCTACGTCGTCATCACCCAGAACCACGGCGACCACACGGGGGGCGCACCGCTATTCGCCCCGCCCGCAAACGTGATCGTGCACGACCGGGTAGCCCGAGACTGGGCCTCGTGGAAGCCTTACCAGATCAAATCCTGGCGCAAGCGATTCCGCGAGCGCGCCGACGCCCTCAAGAACGTCGACCCGACCGACACGGTTCTCTCCTTCAAGGAAGGCGTGACGCTGCACCTCGGCGGCAAGAGGATCGAGCTCATCTATGTGGACGATCCCTACAATCCCGGCGACATCGCTGTGTGGCTGCCGCAGAGCGGCGTGCTGCACGCGGGTTTTGTCGGCTATATCGGCCGCCATCCCGACATTCGGCCCGACTACAGCCACGGCACCACCGCGGGGATACTCAAGCAGCTCGAGGTGCTAGTCGCCTTGCGGCCGAAGGTGATGGTCCCGGCGCACGGGCCGCTCGGCGATGCGAAGGACCTGCACGCGCTCGCGGATTACCTGCTCCTCGCGCGTGAGAAAGTCCGCGCGATGACGGCAAAGGGCCTCCCGCTCCAAGCGATCACCCGGGAATTCCAGATGAACGAATACGAGGGCTGGGACCGCGAGAACCATTTCGAGTGGCTCGCCGAGACCGTGTACCGCGAGCTCCGCGGCGAAGGCCCGCAGATCGTCCCGGTTTCGGACAGGGAAGTGAAGGGCACGATCGTGCGCGCGGAAGACGAAGGCCGGCGCCTGCTGGTGAAGCCGAACTCCGGCCCGGACCTGCGGCTGCGAGTCACCGCCGACACCGACATCGACGGCGCGGCGACCGACCGCTCCCGGCTCAAAGCCGGGATGAAGCTGAGCGCGAAATATCTGGTGCCGGAGGGTTTCAACGCCGCGCTCGGCTACGACGTGACCGAGTTGGTCGTCGCGCCGTAGGCCGGAGGTCAGGCCGGATCGCGGAATTCTACGGCCCAGTGCGAGCCGTCGCAGAACGGCTTGTTCTTCGACGCGCCGCAGCGGCACAGCGTGTAGTGCTCGGTGGAGGCGCCCTGCCCGAACTTCACGCCCATGAGCTCGACGCCGCCGGTGACCGCGTAAGGCCCGTTGTCGGTCACGGTGATCATCGGCGGGCGCTTTGGCGCTTCCGCCTCGATGCCGTCGATCGCGTAGCTGAGCGCGCCGGAGGGGCACTTCCTGATCGTCGCGATGATCTGCTCCACCCCGGCGCCGTCCGGGTCTATCCACGGCTCTTCGCGCATGCGGAACACCGACTTCAGCTCGTCGGTGCAGAACCCAGCGTGCGCGCAGATCGCGCGGTTGTCGAGAATGGTGATGCGCTTTCCGGCGTAACTCTCGCGCTTGTCCTTGCCCGGATCCGCGGTATTGCGGCCGTTGAAACCGATCGCGCTGTGCGTCCCGTCGCAGAAGGGCTTGTTCTTCGAGGCGCCGCACCGGCACAGCGCGACGCCGCGCACCGTGGCGCAGGCCTCGCCCGAAGCGCGGCGCAGGTTCGGCACCGGCGCGGCCTGCATGTCGTGCATCAAGTAGTAGGGGCCGTTCGGGGTGAAGGCGATCTTCGGTTTGGAGTCCATGGCGGCCATGTTACGCCAGGTTCGACGAGCAGCGCTCGCTCGGCCGATTCCGGGCCTTCCGCTATCATTGGCTCCTCCCCATGAAGATTCCCGCGGCTCTCCTTCCCCTCTTTTTCT
>VBDM01000250.1 GCA_005881355.1 Betaproteobacteria bacterium | reverse complement strand
TGGGGGACAGCGGGACACACCACGGAGCCGGTGGCGGTCGGCGCGATCGGGCCGGGCGCGGAACTGTTCAAGGGCTACCAGGATAACACCGATTTCGGGCGCAATTTGCATCGCTTGATCGGCGGACGCTAGACGGCCGCCCGGATCGCGTGCCAGACGCGATCCGGCGTATACGGGAAATCGAGATGGTGGATGCCGAGCGGCCGCAGCGCATCGATCACCGCGTTTGCGACGGCCGGCACGGCGCCGGTCGTGCCTGCTTCGCCCGCGCCTTTCACCCCGAGCGGATTTCCGGGCGAGGGTATCGAACGGTCGTAGAGCCGGATCTCCGGCATGCCGTCCGCGCGCGGCATTTCGTAATCCATGAACGTGCCGGTGAGAAGCTGGCCCGAAGCCTTGTCGTAAATGGCGTGCTCGCCCATCGCCTGCCCGATGCCCTGCGCGATGCCGCCGTGCAGCTGGCCGTCGAGCAGGACGTGATTGATGATGCGGCCGCAATCGTCCACTGCGGTGTAGCGCAGGATCTGGACGACTCCGGTCTCGGGGTCGATCTCGACCTCGGCGACGTGCGCGCCGCTGGGAAACGAGCGCGGCAGCGGAATCTCGCCGCCCGAATCGAGCGCGCTCCCGAATTTCTTCGCGAGGTCCTCGATCCCGATCGAGAGATCGGTGCCTTTCACGCGGTAGCGGCCTTGGTTGAACTCGAGATCGGTCGACGCCACCTCCAGCTCCTTCGCCGCGAGCTCCGTTCCCTTGCGCACGACCTCGCGAGCCGCGATCAGCAGCGCCCCGCCGTGCGCCATCATCGAGCGCGAGCCGATGGTGCCTTCGCCCACGAGGCTCGGGCCCTCGGGGTCGCTTGCGCGAAGCGTGATTCTCTCCGGATCCATGCCGAGCGCGTCGCCGACGACCTCCGGATACACCGTCTCGTGGCCCTGGCCCGAAGGACCGGCAAGCACGTACAGGAGCGCGTTGCCCGACTCGCCGAACTTGATCATCGCCTCCTCCTTGGGCGCCCCGCCCGCTCCCGCGGGCTCGACGAACACGGCGCAGCCGAGGCCGCGCAGCTTGCCGCGGTGCCTCGATTCCGCGCGGCGCGACTCGAAAGCTCCCCACGCCGACTGCTTCACCGCTTCGTCCACCAGGCCGTGCGGATCGCCGCTGTCGTATACGGAGTGCGGGTGCGGCGTCTGGTAAGGGAAAGCGTCTTTCGGGATGAGGTTGCGGCGGCGCAGCTCGAGCCGGTCTATCTTCATCTCGCGCGCGGCCTCCTCCGCCAAGCGCTCTGCGAGATAGCAGACATTGGGCCGGCCCGCTCCGCGGTAGGCGGTGGTCGGCGTGGTGTTGGTGAGGGCAAGGCGGTGGCGGCCGTACATGACGGGGATACGGTACAGGTTGACCGCATGCAGGCCCGGGGGCAGCGTGTTGATGAGGGCGCCCGGCGTCGATAAGTACGCCCCGGCGTTCACGAACCAGTTGATGCGGATCGCGAGGAATTTCCCGTCCCCGTCGAGCGCAAGCTCGCCGATCAGCTTTGCGGCGCGGCCGTGGTAGTCGGAGAGGAAAGTCTCCGAGCGCGTCGAAATCCATTTCACCGGCCTGCCGAGCGTCTTGGCCGCAAGCATGGCGACGCAGTATTCGGCGTAGGCGTCGGAGCGGATGCCGAACCCGCCGCCCACGTCCTGGGCGTGGACCATGATTCTCTCGGCGGGGATGCCGGTGATCCCGCTCGCGCTCCCGCGCATGAGCGAGAGACCCTGCGAGCTCACGTAGAGATCGTACTTGTCCGACTCGGCGTCGTACGCGGCGAGGCAGGCCTTGGGCTCCATCGGATTGCCGACCACGCGCTGGCTGTCGAGCGCGACGCGCGTGACGTGCGCCGCGCGCGAAAAGGCCTCGTCGGTCTTCGCCTCGTCGCCGTACTCGTAGTCGAAGCAAAGGTTGCCGGGGATCTCCGCGTAGAGCTGCTCTGCGCCGGGTGCAAGCGCTGCTTCGGCGTCGGTCACGACGGGCAGATCGCGATACTCGACCTCGATCTTCTCCGCCGCGTCCTGGGCCGCGAGCGCCGTGCTCGCGACGACCAGCGCCACTTCCTGGCCGACGAAGCGCACGCGGCCGTTGGCGAGCCCGTCGCGGTGCGGCACTTTGATCGTCGCCCCGCCCCGGCCGGGGTAACGCGCGATTTGCGGCGTCGATTTGAATCCGGCTTTGGCGGTATCGGCGCCGGTGAATACCGCCGCCACGCCGGGCGAGCCTTTGGCTGCGCTCACGTCGATCGGGGCGATGTCCGCGTGCGCGCGGTCCGAGCGCACGAAATACCCGTGAAGCTGCCCCGGGAGGTTCCAGTCCGAAGTGTACTTGCCCTGCCCCGTGAGGAGCCTCAAATCCTCGCGCCGGCCCCTGAAGCCCGCGCTCATCTGTTCATCTCCGGGTGGATTCAAAGGCGCGCCGAAGCTTCTCGACGGGCCGTGCGAAAGGGATTCGGTACTGGAAAGTCAAGCAACGCCGGCGGCCGTACTGCGTGCGCCGCTCGGTGTACACATGGCAACCCTGTTTCTCCCCGCTGCCTTGGCCTTGTAGAGCGCCACATCCGCGGCGCGCAGCACGCTCTGCCCGATGTCGCCGTAGGAGGGGAAGCTCGCCAGCCCTATGGAAACGGTGAGATTGAGCGTTCCATCCCCCGCCCGAATCCGCGCCTGCTCGATCTTCCTGCGCACGGTCTCGGCGCGTGAGCGCAGGGCGGGTTTTCCCGTTCCCGGAAGGATGATCACGAATTCCTCGCCGCCCGCGCGGCACGCGACGTCCTCCTCGCGCACACAGCTGGCGAGCTCGTCGGCGATTTTCCGCAGCACGCAATCTCCCGCCTCGTGGCCGAGGGTGTCGTTGACCTGCTTGAAATGGTCGACGTCGATCGCCATGATGCCGACCGATGCTCCGCCGCGGCGCGCGCGCAGGATCTCGCGGTGCAGGCTTTCCTCGAGCTGCCGGCGATTGTACAAGCCGGTGAGCGGATCGCGCATCGCCTGCAGGTTGAGGTCGAGCTGCCACATCACCTGCCGCGCAAGAATGCGCAGCGTTCCGATCTGCTTCGGATCGAACTTTCGCGGAACGAAGTCGATCACGCACAGCGTTCCCAGCACGTGATCCTGCGGGGTGACGAGCGGCACCCCGGCGTAGGACCGCGCGCGGGGCGGGTCCACCACCAGCGCGTGCTTCGCGAACCGCGGATCTTCGAGCGCGTCGGGAACCACGAA
>VBDM01000249.1 GCA_005881355.1 Betaproteobacteria bacterium | reverse complement strand
GGCTGAACCAGGTCGGGCCGGCAAGCAACTACGCCGCGCTGAACGATTTCCAGACGTGGGTGTGCACGGTCGCCATGCTGATCGGACGCTTGGAGCTGTTTACGCTTTTCGTCGTCGCCACGCCGGCGTTCTGGCGCAGATGACGGCGCGAGCTCGCACTTACTTGGCGCACGTCACCATGATCTCGACGAGCATCCGGGAATCGGCGAGTTTCGCCTCGACCGTGGCGCGCGCCGGCAGATTGGCGGGATCGACCCATGCCGTCCACGCCGCGTTCATTTCGTCGCGGTTGCGGATGTCGGTGACCCACACGTTGGCCGAGAGGATCTTGGACTTGTGGGTACCCGCGGCGGCAAGCACGGCATCGATCTTCTTGAGCACTTGCTCGGTTTGGCCCTCGATGCCCTGGGCGAGGTCGTCGGCGACCTGGCCTGCCACATAAACGACTCCCGGCCGGATGGCGCTTGATGCTCACGTGGACCTCCTGTTCGGGACTTCGGCCGATTATCGCGGCGGCAGGGTTTGCACCCGCAGCTCACCCAGGCCGTCGATTCCGGCCACGAGTTCGTCGCCCGGTTTGGCCGGGCCGACTCCGGCAGGGGTGCCGGTCATGACGAGGTCCCCCGCCTCGAGCGTGTAGTACTGCGTGAGGAACGCGATCTGTTCGGGCACGCTCCAGATCATCTGGTCTATGTCCGAGTTCTGGCGAAATTCCCCGTTCACTTTGAGCCACAGCCTGCCCTTCTTCGGGTGCCCGATCGTCGAGGCGGGGCTGATCGGCCCGACCGGAGCGGACTGGTCGAAGTCCTTGCCGAACGTCCAAGGCCGGCCCTTGTCCTTGCCCACTTGCTGGAGATCGCGTCGGGTCATATCGAGCCCGACCGCATAGCCCCAGATGTGGTCGTCAGCTTTATTCGAGGAAATCCTGTAGCCGCCGGTGCCGATCACCGCGACCAGCTCGGTTTCCCAGTGGAAGTTGGTCGTCATCGGCGGGTAGTGGATCGAGCCGCCTTCGGGAACGAGATCGTGCGCCGACTTCGCGAAGAAGAACGGCTGCTCGCGGCCGTCGCCCCCCATCTCTTTCTGGTGCTCGACGTAATTGCGGCCGACGCAGAAGATGCGGCGCACGGGAAAGCGCGCGTCCGAGCCGACGATGGGCAGCGAAGGGATATTCCAGGTGCCGATGACGTATTCCATTTTCATGATGAGATCCTCGAGTCCAAAACGGGGCGCACCCGGTCGGCGAACGCCCCGGCAGAAAGCGCGTATTTTCGCATGAACGGATTGCCGCGCCAGGGACCCAGGCTGCCGAAAAAAAGGGCGCCCGGAGGCGCCCTTCCAAAAAGCCCTTTCGGGCTTCTCCTTGCTTACTGGGTGTTCTGAATCTCGGCGATGGGTACCTTCCTTGTTCCCCTCACGCAACTTGCTCGCCGTGCAAGCTGATGTCGAGACCTTCCCGCTCCTCGTCCTCGGTGACGCGCAAGCCGATCACCATGTCGATCACTTTGAGGATGATGAAGCTGCCGATACCGCTGACCAGCAAGGTGGTGATCACGCCGTAAGTCTGGGTCAAGAGACTGGCGTCGGCACCGCTGATTTCCTTGACGTTGAACACGCCGGTGAGGAGCGCGCCGACGATCCCGCCGATGCAGTGCACGCCGAACGCATCCAGCGAATCGTCGTAGCCGAACATCTTCTTCACCGACGTCGCCGCGAGGAAGCAGAGCACTCCTGCCGCGATACCGATGACGAAAGCGCCCGTGACGCCGACAAAGCCGGAAGCCGGAGTGATCGCAACCAGACCCGCCACCGCGCCCGATGCGATGCCGAGCACCGAAGGCTTGCCCTTGACCAGCCACTCGGTGAACATCCATGACAAGGCGGCTACGGCCGTGGCGAGCTGGGTTACGACCATCGCCATGCCGGCGCGGCCGTCCGCGGCAACCGCGGAACCCGCGTTGAAGCCGAACCAGCCCACCCAGAGCAACGCCGCACCGGTTACCGTGAGCGCCAGGTTATGCGGCGGCATGGGTTCCTTGCCGTAGCCGACGCGCTTGCCGAGCACGAGCGCGCACATGAGTCCCGCGATGCCGGCATTGATGTGCACCACCGTGCCGCCGTCGAAGTCGAGGATCCCCGCCGTCGCCCATTTCCCGCTCGTCCCCTCCCACATCATGTGCGCGATCGGCGAGTAGATCAGCACCGACCACAGGCCCATGAACCAGAGCATCGCCGAGAATTTCATGCGGTCGGCGAAGGCGCCGGCGATCAGGGCGGGCGTGATGATCGCGAAGGTCATCTGGAACGTCATGTAGACCGACTCGGGTATCGTGACCCCGAGATGGCTGACCGTGACTTTGTTGGCTTCCTTCATGTAGGCCATTCCGGAGAGGAATAACCGGTCGAAGCTGCCGAAGTACGCGTTCCCCGGCGTGAAAGCCAGGCTGTAACCGACGATAACCCAAAGCACCGTGACCAGGCAGGTGATCGCGAAGCTCTGCATCACCGTGGCGAGCACGTTCTTCTTGCGCACCATTCCGCCGTAGAACAGCGCGAGCCCGGGGATGGTCATCAGCAACACCAGCGCTGTCGACGCGAGCATCCACGCCGTGTCCCCGGAATTGATCTTCGCGCCGTCGACCAGCTCGGGTTTGGTCGGCGCCGGCGGAGCCGCGGGAGCGGCTGCAGGTGCCGGGGCCGCGGGAGCCGCCGCGGGTGCAGCAGGCGCAGCGGCCGGCTTGTCCTGGGCCATGACCGGCGCGCACCAGCCTGTGGCGCCGAATATGGCGAGAATCGCTAACAGTCTTTTCATCGTGGTTCTCCCTAAAGGGCTTCCGCACCGGTTTCGCCGGTGCGGATGCGGATCACTTGCTTCAGATCGAAGACGAAGATCTTGCCGTCGCCGATCTTTCCCGTGTTGGCCGATTTTTCGATGGCCTCGATCGCCTGATCGAGCATTTCGTCCTTGATCGCGGCCTCGACCTTCACTTTCGGCAGGAAATCGACCACGTATTCCGCGCCGCGGTAAAGCTCCGTGTGCCCTTTCTGCCTGCCAAAGCCCTTGACTTCGGTAACGGTAATGCCCTGCACGCCGATGGCGGACAGGGCTTCCCGTACCTCGTCAAGCTTGAACGGCTTGATGATTGCTGTGAGGAGTTTCATGGAGTTGCTCCCTCCCTCTAAAGTTAAAGGTTGAGTGGACTCGAGCGCTAGAACTTGTACAGGCCTTGCAGCGCGAGCGTCATCAGGCTCTTGCTGAGCGGGCCGGCGAAGTTTATAAATACCGGGTTTGTCGCGGTATCCTTGCGTACTTCGGCGCGCATTTCGAAGTTGTCCGCTGCCAGGTAGGAACCGGTTACGGTCACTTCCTTGTATTTCTGGCCAGCAATACCGAAGTGCAGGCCATCCTTGTCGTCGAAGGATTCGTACCGCAGAACGCCGCGGTACCTCGGCGTGAACATGTAGGTGCCGTAGAGCGCCACGCCGCTGTACTTCAGGTTGGTGTTGGCGACATTCTCCTGGCTGACGCTCAGATATTCCACGCCCACGTCCGGGTGCCTTGAGGTACGGCATTTCCGTTAGGCAGGAACGACTCTTTGCCTGAGTACGCCGAAAGCATAACGGTCAGCGGTTTGACGGGGTTGAGCGACGCGCCGAGCTCGACCGTCTTGGGTCTGTTCTGGTCGGTAAGCTGATCCCAGCCGTTGTTGAGGCCGGCGTAGAAGCTGACCTGATCATTGAGCGCCCAGCTCCCGCGCACGCCGGTGTGGGTGAACGGCACGGAACCGAACAGGATCGAGCGGGAGATGTTGGTATTTCCCGTGCTCGCGATCACCTCGGTGCTGTGGAGCGTGACGAATTTGCCGGCGATCAGGGTGAGCTTGCCCCTGGCGTATTGTGCGTAGGCTTGGGTGAGGTCGAATTGGGACGCAGGCGGGTCATTGGGATTGAGTGAATTGAGTACCGGAGCGTCCTTCCCCGTAGTGAAATTGACCAAGCCTCCAAAACCCGCTTTCGGTTGTTTGGAAATGGTGACTCCGAGCTGATGCAGCCCGAAAGAGTTGTTCTGGTTGTCAAATACTCTAGGAGCAGGACCAACAGCCGCCATGGCTTCGATGTTTCTATCCGCGTGCGTATAACCCGCGTCGATATAACCGCTCACGCTGATGCCCGAGGCCTCGAGAACCTTATCCAGAGTCGGTGCGCCACCGGGCCTCGCCTGAGCGAGCACCGTGGTCGCAGCTGCAAAGAGTGCAGAAACGGCGGAAGCAAGAAAAAGCTTTTTCATTGCTGGACCTTTCAGTTGGGTGAAAAGACGAACCCGCTTCAGCACAGCCCATGCCAGATTTTTTCTTGTTTCCGATCAATGGGCTGAGGAATCGCGGGAGTGGAACGACGGAATCCCACGCACTTGCGTGGGGCACAACAAAATCATTATGCACTATTCCCGTGCAGTCGGCCAAGCCCGGGGTGGCCGCGTTAATCCCCGTGCTAGACTCGACCGACGACGCGATCTCGATGACCCAGACCCGTATACTCGAAGACCTCAGCGCGAGGATCAGCGATTTCCTTGCCGCAAGTCCCGCCAAGGACGTGGAAAAGAACCTGCGGGCGCTGCTTTCGGCGGCATTCGCCAAGCTGGACCTGGCGACGCGTGAGGAACTCGAGATCCAGGCCAAGGTGCTCGCCCGCACCCGGGAAAAGCTTTCCGAGCTGGAAACCCGCGTCGCCGAACTCGAGGCGAAGCTCGGACAGAAATAACCCGCGATGTCGCTCGCGGTGCTCCACAGCCGTGCGCTCTCGGGGCTCGATGCTCCCGAAGTCACCGTCGAGGTGCATCTGGGAAACGGCCTGCCCTCGTTCACCATCGTCGGTCTCCCGGACACCGAAGTGAAGGAAAGCCGCGACCGCGTGCGCGCGGCGCTCGTGAACTCCCGCTTTGAATTTCCCGCGCGGCGCATCACCGTCAATCTCGCACCCGCCGAGCTCCCCAAGGAGAGCGGCCGATTCGATCTGCCGATCGCGCTCGGCATTCTCGCCGCCTCGCGCCAGCTCGAGGCCGACGGCATCTCGAAATACGAGTTCGCCGGAGAGCTCTCGCTCAGCGGCGAGCTGCGTCCGGTGCGCGGCGCGCTCGCGATGACCTGGCGCGCAGCCCGAGAGGGCCGGGCATTCATCTTGCCGCCCGCGAGCGCCGACGAGGCGGCGCTCGTCGGCGGGGCCAGCATCTACCAGGCGGGGTCGCTGCTCGAGGTCTGCGCCCACCTCGCCGGCCGCCAGTCGCTGCCGCGGCCGACGGCGCAACCGATCTTCATCCCGCCGAATTACCCGGACCTCGCGGAGGTGAAAGGCCAGGCGCAGGCCAAGCGCGCGCTCGAAGTCGCGGCCGCAGGCGGCCACAGCGTGCTCATGGTCGGGCCGCCCGGTACCGGGAAATCGATGCTCGCGGCTCGCTTCCCGGGTTTGCTGCCGCCGATGAGCGGCGAGGAAGCGCTCGAGTCCGCGGCGCTCGCGTCGCTCGGCTCGAGCGGCTTTCGCCTGGAGAACTGGAAACAGCGGCCGTTCCGCGCGCCGCACCACTCGGCATCCAGCGTCGCGCTGGTCGGCGGAGGAAGCGACCCGCGCCCCGGCGAGATATCCCTTGCGCACAACGGCGTGCTGTTTCTGGACGAGCTGCCGGAGTTCAACCGCAGAGTGCTCGAAGCGCTGCGCGAACCGCTCGAATCCGGCCGCGTTGCCATCTCGCGCGCCGCCCGCCAGGCCGAGTTTCCCGCGCGCTTCCAGCTGATCGGCGCGATGAATCCTTGCCCTTGCGGATATCTGGGACATTTCAGCGGCAAGTGCCGCTGCACGCCCGACCAGATTGCGCGCTACCGCTGCAGGCTCTCGGGACCGCTGCTCGATCGCATCGATATCCAGATCGAGGTGCCGGCGCTGCGCGAAGACGAGCTGGTGCAGGCGGGCCGGGGCGAAAGCTCTTCGCAGGTCCGGGAGCGCGTCGAACGGGCGCGCGGACGGCAGCTCGAACGCCAGGGCAAGGACAACACCCGGCTCGGCCCCCGCGAAGTCGAGCGGCTCTGCGCCCTCGAGGACAAGGCGGGCGCGCTGCTGAAGCAGGCGATCGCCAAGCTTCACCTTTCGGCGCGCGCGTATCACCGCGTTCTGAAGCTCGCTCGCACGATCGCCGACCTTGCGGGCGAACCGACCATTGGTGTCGCCCACGTGGCCGAGGCGATTCAATACCGGCGCTTCGACCGCGCTCTTTAGATTTTCCGCGCGCAAACCAGCTACGGCGCAAGGCTCACGCAACTTGGCGTGGAAACCGGGCGCATGATCAGCTCTCCACCACTACTCGTTGGGTTTCTTCTGCAGGCTCGGCCAATCCGAGAAAGCGAAGACATACAGCATGATCGCGTTGACGATAGGCACCACCATGAGCAGACTCAGCCATCGAGGGAATCCTGCTTTCGCGAAAATGAACCAAAACGGCAGAATGATCAGCACCGCAAAGACTAGCATCATCAGCGGACCGAACGGCCCCATCGGCGTACCAGACATCATTTCAGTCATGAGATCTCGGGCGTCGAGCATCAGCCGGTTTTCCATCTACGGTTGATCGCATAAGGACCGGCGTCATCGCGGAAAGGTTGGAGCAGCATGCGATCAAGCCGGAAATCTCGCGGCGCGCGGAACTGGTCGACCCCTATCGTCATCCGCTCGTGCCCGCCCTCGGGTCGGGCGCGGTACGTGCCGAACAGGCGGTCCCACCAAGGCAACACGAAGCTGAAGTTGCTGTTGGTTTCGGTTGCATCGACGGAGTGATGCACCCGGTGCATGTCGGGGGTGACAAGAAACCAGCGCAGTATACGATCCACTGTCGGCGGAATCCGTACGTTTGCGTGGTTGAACAAAGACAACGCGTTGAATACGGCT
>VBDM01000254.1 GCA_005881355.1 Betaproteobacteria bacterium | reverse complement strand
ATAGGGCCCGCGGCAGGTCAGCTCGCCCACCTCCCCGGGCGCAACCTCCCTGCCCTCGTCATCGACGAGTTTCACTTCGTCGTCCGACGAAATCGGCCGCCCGCAGGTCCCCAGCCGCACCTCTTCCGGATCCTCCGCGCGAACGAAGAAGAGCATCCCTTCCGACATGCCGAAATTTTCCTGCACGAACGCGCCCGGGACGAGCTCGCGGGTGCGCAGCCTCACCTCGGGCTGCATGCGCTGGCCGCCGCTCTGGATGACGCGCAGCGGCCGGCACCACCTTCAGATGCGTGACCCGGTGCTGCTGGATGAGACGGAAGAGATCCTCCGGCCGGGTGCTCGCGGAAAGGACCACTTTCCCCCCGCTGAACAGGGTGCCTTGCATTCCCGGACAGGCGAGCGGCATGTTGTGTGCGATGGGAAGCGCGAGCAGCAACACCGATTCGCCTGTGACCTTGCACACGTCCGCCGCGATCTTCGAGTTGTAGGCGTAGTCGTTATGGGTGCGGGGAATGAGCTTGGGCACCCCGGTCGTGCCGCCCGAGAGCTGGAATATCGCCGGATCGGACGGGTCGATCCTGAGCTTGCGAAGTGCCTCGACCGGCTGCTTTGGACGTCGGGAGATCAGCTCCGCGAGCGACAGAAAACCTTCGGGAGCCTCACCGAGCACGATCCCGAGCTTGACCGCGGGGATTTCCCTGCGCACCCGGCCCACCATCTCGGTGAAATCGAAGTCGCCGTACCGGTCCGGGGTGACGCAAGCGCTCGCGCCGGAGAGCTTCGCGAACTGGCTCATCTCGAGGAAGCGGTGCGTGACGAGCGCTGCGATCGGGATGCAGCCGATTTTCTGAAGCGCGAAATACAGATAGACGAACTCGGCCACGTTCGGCAGCTGTACGACTACCCGATCGAGCGGCGCGAGGCCCGCGTCGAGCAGGTTCAGCGCCAGGCGCTCGGAGACCCGGTCGAGCTCGGCGTAGGTGACGCGCGCGTCGCGATCGATGAGCGCGACTCTGCCGGCGTACCGCTCGAAGACCGTGGCGAACTCATCGGCGAGCGACCGGTCCCGCCAGTAGCCCTTTTCGCGGTAGCGCCGCGCGAATTCGGGAGGAAAAGGGACGACTCCTTCCAACAAGCTGCTCTCCTGGGTGGTTCTAGGGTCCGTCGATGCACCAATGACTGTTCACCGGTCGCCGCATTGCTGATACATTGCGCCTCGCCGGCTTCATGGATGAGCTGGCGATATTACCGCCTTTTCAGGTGACCTGAAATTGACCGAACGCCAAGACATCGGAACCCACACGGAAAAAATCGGCATCTCGTCGAGCACTACGGCAATCCGCCGGATGCAGCGCACGGTGCAACTCGTGCTCGCCGCGTGCATGCTCAGCGCGCTCGCCCCCATGGCCGTCGCCGCCGACTCATC
Organism: Betaproteobacteria bacterium; assembly: GCA_005881355.1. Classification (GTDB taxonomy): domain Bacteria; phylum Pseudomonadota; class Gammaproteobacteria; order Burkholderiales; family SG8-39; genus VBDM01. The sequence continues at coordinate 3,572 of VBDM01000254.1, read as the reverse complement.
GTCCGAAGGTCTGACCGTTCCCGACCGACGCAGGGACCAGTTTCCGAAGGACTTCGGCTACGCGGCCTTTCCCTACCCTTACCGGCTGCCGGGCATCGGCTCGGGCTTGAGCTTCGCCGCCGGCGCCTTCAACATCGCGGACACGTACACCGACGCCTACGGCATCGTATTCGCCGGAGACGTCAAGGGAGGCGTGGCCGGCGTCGGCGACATCCACCTCATCCCCCGGACCCTCATCCTCGATTTCGGCTACGGCACCATCAATAAGGCGACGCTCCAGAGCTACGCCCAGCGCGGCATGAACACGGCAAAGGACGACTTCAGCCTCGTCGAATTGGGCGATACCGAGTACTACGGCGCCCGGATGACCGCCACGTTTTTCGAACGCCGCTTCGAGCTTCACGGATACTGGTACGAGGGCGCGTCGCGGCTGAAGAGCATCCGCGACAAGGACGGCAACCTCATCGTCGAAGCGCAGAACCCGCCTCGCGACCGCGGCCACACTATGCAGCTCGGGACCCGCTTCGACCTCACCGACGACTACACTGATCCGCGGCGCGGGATACGACTCGATGTCACACGTCCCCTTCGGACAGCGCGATACCCTGGCGCTCAACCTGCTGCGCTCGGACGCGTTCGTCACACGCCAGGGCGAAACGGACCGGGCGGCACTTCAGCAGCAGCTGGGCGTCAATTGCGGCTTGATCGCAGATCCCACCCAACAGCAATTCTGCAACGAAGTGATCGACACCACCGTCGCGAACAACCGGTTCGGCACCGCCACCTCCCTCGGAGGATTCGACCGCCTGCGCTCCTATCCCCAGGGCCGCTTCAAGGGCGCGCACACGCTGTTCTTCGGCGCCGAATACCGCTGGAACCTGACCGACGAGAGGACGCCCTTCGACATCTTCGTCATGAAGAGCGTGCGTACCTCAATCCAGTTCGCCCTCTTCTACGAGACCGGCGTCACCTCCGACACGCGCAGCGACCTCTACGAGAGGAAGAACATGCGCGATTCCTACGGCGCAGGATTTCGGATCGTAACGGCGTCCGGCGTGGTCCTGCGGGCCGACCTCGCGCACGGCAAGGAAGGCGTCAGCACCGCGATCTTCATCGGCTACCCGTGGGAGCTTTGAAGCGAAGGGCTAGTGAAACGGGTGGCGCAGGACGATGGTCTCGTTTCTGTCCGCTCCGGTGGAGATCATGTCCACCGGCACGCCGCAGACCGATTGCAGGCGCTCGAGATAAGAGCGCGCGGGCTTGGGCAGCTTGTCATAGGCGCTCAGGCCGACGGTGCTTTCCCGCCATCCGGGAAGCTCTTCGTATACAGGCTCGCACCGCGCGGCGTCTTCCGCTCCGAGCGGCAGCAGCTCGTGGAGCGCGCCGTCGATGCGGTAGCCGACGCACAGCTTCACCTTCTCCATGCCGTCGAGCACGTCGAGCTTGGTGATGCAAAGCCCCGACACGCCGTTGATCTGGATCGAGCGCCTGAGCGCCGCGGCGTCGAACCAGCCGCAGCGCCGCGGCCTTCCCGTGGTGGCGCCGAATTCCTGGCCGCGGGAGCGGAGCAACTCGCCCGTGCTGTCTTCGAGCTCCGTGGGAAACGGGCCCGACCCGACGCGGGTCGTATACGCCTTGGTGATGCCGAGCACGTGATGCAGCATCTGCGGTCCGATTCCGGCGCCCGCCGCCGCTGCCCCGGCGACGCAGTTGCTCGAGGTCACGTACGGGTAGGTGCCGTGATCGACGTCGAGCAAAGCGCCTTGGGCGCCCTCGAACAGCAGGTTCTTACCCGCGTTGTGCGCCTCGTAGAGCGCGCGCGAGACGTCCGCCGCCAGGGGCTTGAGCCGAGGCGCGAGCGCAAGCGCCTCGTCCCGCGTCTTGGCGAATTCGACGGGCTTCGCGCGGAGGTATTTCGTCAGCACGAAGTTGTGGAAGTCGAGGAGCGGCTCGAGCTTGGCCGAAAAGCGCTCGGGCACCAGGAGGTCGCGCAGGCGGATCGCGCGCCGCGCGATTTTGTCTTCGTAGGCCGGCCCGATGCCGCGGCCGGTGGTGCCGATTTTCGCGGCGCCCTGCGCCGATTCGCGCGCGAGGTCGATCGCCGCGTGATACGGGAGAATCAGAGGGCAGGCCTCGGAGATGCGCAGGCGCGCGGCAACCTCGACACCGGCGCCCTCGAGCTCGTCCATCTCCTCGACCAGCGCCTGCGGCGAAAGCACCACGCCGTTGCCGATGTAGCAGGTCACGCCCTTCCTGAGGATGCCCGATGGGACGAGGTGCAACACGGTCTTCTTGCCGCCGATCACCAGCGTGTGCCCGGCGTTGTGCCCGCCCTGGAAGCGCACCACGCCCTGGGCGTGGTCGGTGAGCCAGTCCACGACCTTGCCCTTGCCTTCGTCACCCCACTGGGTGCCTATGACGACGACGTTCTTGGCCACCGTTTTCAGCTCTTGCCCAGTTTGCGCACGGTCCACTCGCCGGCGAGCTTGACGAGCTCGCGGTCGCAGTCGGGCTCAACGCCCTCGGCGCCGTGTCCGGGAAGCCCGACCACCACGACTTCCCCACCGGTTCGCAGCTTGCGGATTGCCGTGACGAGGCCCTCATCGTCCGAGTACGGTGCTCGAATGGCAGCCGCTTCCGCCTCGTGCGGCGCAGTGCGCGCGAGATCGCGCAGGTCCATGCTGAAGCCGGTTGCCGGGCGCCCGCGGCCGAATGCCCTTCCGACCTCGTCGTAACGCCCGCCAAGAGCGACCGCGCTGGCCACGCCCGGCGCATAGGCCGCAAACACCACCCCGCTGTGGTAGTGGTATCCACGAAGATCCGCCAGATCCACCGACACGGGGATACTGCCGCTGCGGGAGAGAACCTTGAGGTTCTCGAGCGCCGCGTCGATTTCAGGGTACTTGGGCAGCACGCGCCGGGCGCGCTCGAGCACGGTGCCGTCGCCGTAGAGCTCCGGAAGGGCGAGCAATGCCTCGCGCGTCGCTTCCGGCATGGATTGCGTCACCACGCGCAGCGCCGGCAGATCCTTGCCCTCCAGGGCTTCATACAGCTCCGACTCGAGCTCGGCGGCCAACCCGCCGTGCCGGCAGATCGCGCGGAACACGGCGACGTGGCCGATGTCGAGGCGCGCCCCGGAGATGCCGCATGCGGCGAGCGCCTCCACGAGCAGCGCCTGGATCTCCAGATCGCTCTCAATTCCGGCGTGGCCGTAGATCTCGGCGCCGATCTGCAGGGGCTCCCGGGTCGAGGCTAGCCCTCGCGGCCGGGTGAGCAGCACGCTTCCCGCATAGCACAGCCGCGCGACGCCCTCTCGGTCCATCAGGTGCGCGTCGATGCGCGCGACCTGTGGCGTGATATCGGCGCGCACGCCCATCATGCGCCCGGAAAGCTGGTCGACCAGCTTGAAAGTGCGAAGATCGAGATCGTGTCCGGTTCCGGTCAGCAGCGATTCCAGGTACTCGAGCATGGGAGGAATCACGAACCGGTAGCCGTGGACGCGGAACAGCTCCAGCAGCGTCGCGCGAATCCGCTCGATGCGCTGCGCCTGCGGCGGCAGGATGTCCTCGATG
>VBDM01000248.1 GCA_005881355.1 Betaproteobacteria bacterium | reverse complement strand
TGAGGTTCGACGGGACCCCGGGATTATAGACGGTGTTGACCTTGGCCCCTTCAGTTGAGACTGGCACCGCGACCGCGGGCGGAAACCGGGTGAACTCCTGGTGCGCCCAGATCGGGCCCGGGGGACGCCCTTCGATCGGACCCGTGTCGCCGGGCCTCACTCCCTCCAACGCGGGATTGAGAAGCTGTTGGGTGGTGTTGGCCTCGGCCGTCGGCGCGGGATTCAGGGTCGCGATCGCGTTCCGCGGCAACACGTCGAAGCGCGGCATCGGTTGCGTGAACGCCTGGACGCCGAACAGCGGGCTGCGCGGGAAGCCCGTCGGGACGCCCGCATACGCCCTGCGGACGAACGGGTTCAAACCATGCTTCCAGAGCAGCAGTCCGCCCGCGGTGAACAACCCCCACTTGAACAGATCGCGCCGCGTGATCTGCCCGTCGGCGAGCGCCTTGATGATCTCCTGGCGGTTCCTGCGTGCGTTCTGCGCTTCCCTTATTCGAAGTTTCGATGCTTTGTTGGAAAGAAACATCAACTCCTCCTATTTTGATTGCCGGATAACTTAAACAATGGCGCCGTAGCGCTCGTACGGAATTGGGGAAACAAGAGAAGCGCGCTCAACGGAAGCCACAGAAACTTCCGGACGCCAGACCTGTGCATCGCCAGATAGCGCGCACGGCACTTAACTTTTTTTTCTTCTGCTTCTCTCAGAAATATTGGAGCTACTATGGAAAGCACTCAGCACTTCCCGTGCCCGAGTTCGAGCGGAAGCTAAGGTCTTGAAAAGCTTCGGAGGGGGCTGCAGCGCTCGTTCCGCGAGAGCGCTGATTGTTCTTAGAAATGAGAAAAACAGGCTGGGATTTTCTCAATCCTGCAAAGGTAAGTCGCTGATTCGGCGCTCGTCAAGCTTCCGGTAGAGCGAGGCGAGGCTGATCCCCAGGATGCGAGCGGCCTTGCGCTTGTCGAACTGGGTCTGAGCCAGAACCGCCATGATGTGCTGGCGCTCCGACTGCCGATTGAGCTCCCGTAGCGATTCGTTCCGTGGGACCGAATCGCCGACGACACAGCGGGGCAGATCGCCGATAGTGAGGACCTCGCCATCGCTCAAGATCATAGCGCTCTCGATGACGTGCTCGAGCTCGCGCACGTTGCCCTTCCAGGGATAAGCCATGAGAGCGCGCAGAGCGTCGCGATCGATACCGCGCACCCGGCGGCCGAGCTTCAGGTTGAATTCACGCATGAAATGATCCGCAAGCAGTGGGATGTCCTCGCGGTGCTCCCTAAGCGGGGGCAGCGCGATATGGACGACGTTCAGGCGATAGAAGAGATCGCCGCGGAATCGCCCGGCCTCGACTTCCTTGGCGAGATCCCGGTTGGTGCTCGCGATGATGCGGATGTCGACCCGGATGGGCTTCGTGCTGCCGACCGCCCACACCTGCTTCTCCTCGATCACACGCAGAAGCTTCACCTGCAGGTGCACGGGCATCTCGCCGATCTCATCGAGAAAGACCGTGCCGTGGTCGGCGGCGGCGAATAGGCCTGGGCTAGCCTGCACGGCGCTGGTGAAAGCGCCCTTCACGTGCCCGAAGAGCTGGCTTTCGAGGAGCGACTCAGGGATGGCTCCGCAGTTGATTGGAACGAACGGTTGACCGCGCCGGGGACTAGCCGCGTGGATGGCGCGGGCGACCAGCTCTTTGCCGGTACCGCTTTCGCCGGTGATGAGCACGTTGCTCACCGCCGGACCGGTTCTCGCGACCTGAGTCCGGACTGCGAGCATGGCTGCACTTTCGCCGAGCAGACTTCTGTCGGCAGCAGCGTTCTCCACCGCGCGGCGAAACTGCGCCGACTCCTGAAACGCCGCCCGGTGCTCGAGCAGCTGCTGCACCCGGAACCTGAGGTCATCGAACTTGAAGGGTTTGAGGACGTAGTCGGAGGCGCCCTCTCGAAGGGCCTCGACGGCCGTCTCCACAGTGGCATAGGCGGTGATCAGAACGACCAAGGTCCGCGGGTGGAGCGTACGTGCCTTGCGGAGCAGATCGAGTCCGCTCGCTCCCGGCATGATGATGTCGCTGATGACGACATCGAAGTCCTGGCCTGCCATGATCGCCATGGCCTCTTCCCCGTCCCCGGCCGTCCGCACTTCGTGGCCGTCGGTGCGCAGGCACCAGGCGAGCGAGTCCTGAATCGCGCGCTCGTCCTCTACGACCAAGATCGAGGCGCTCATGCCATTTCCTCCGCCGCAAGAGGCAGCGGCTCCAGCGGCAGCATGACGGTGATGGTCGAGCCGACGCCCGGTTGACTTTCAGCGAGCAGATCACCCCCGTGCTGTCGAACGATCTCATGGCTCACGAACAAACCCAGGCCCGAGTGGTTCTCGCTGTTCTTGGTCGAATGGAACGGGTCGAAGAGGTGGCGCATCTGCTCCGCCGTCATCCCGCATCCACTGTCTTCGAAGGTCACGCGGATCATGCTGTCGGCGCTGGTGGCGCGAATGGTCAGTTTGCCGCCGGCATCGGCCGCATTGAGGATGAGGTTGAGGAAGACCTGTACGAGATGGTCGGGTGCCACGCGTACGAGTGGCAGAGCCGGATCCACCACGCTGTTCACCCTCATACGCCGGACCACGGGGTTGTGGCGAGAGAGACTCACCGCGGTGTCCACGAGGTCCTGGACGGAGGCCTCGCGCAGCGTCGCCGGTGTAGGGCGGGTCAGCCGCGTGAGGTCCTGCACGATCCGCTCGATCCGGCCCACGTGGACCTCGATGTCTTCGAGGCCGCGGCGAATCGCTTTGTCGGACGCGCGCGCCATGAGGACCTGCGCAAGCGACGAGATGCATGTGAGCGGGTTTCCCACTTCGTGCGCGACTCCCGCTGCGAGCAGCCCGGCCGCGGCCAGCCGCTCCGAACGCACGATCTGCTCGTGCAGCCTTCGCAGCGACGTGACGTCCTTCACGACGGCGAGGATTCCGGTCACCTCGCCCGCCGCACCGCGCAGAAAAGACGCCGAGATGTTCACGACGAGCCGCGCGCCGTTGTCCATCGCCAACTCGGTCTCATAGTTTTCCACTCGCCCGGAGCGAACGAGCCGCGCACGAAACGTCCGGAAGTCCCGCGGACCGCAGGCCCAGAGGGCACGGACCGGTCGCCCGATCATCTCGCCATCGCCGCATCCGAACATGCG
>VBDM01000247.1:2617-5656 GCA_005881355.1 Betaproteobacteria bacterium | reverse complement strand
ACCGGTGCAGCTCCTGCCGCAACAGCTCGGCTCCGGTCGTCGTCAGCGGAATCGTGCTCATGCTTTGCGTCAAAAATAAGCCGCTCACGGCGCCCCGGGCGCCGGGCTGCAGCATCGGTGATTCAGAACGGAAAAAATCGCGGGAGGCGGTCTAATGTGACCACTTTTCCAGCCATTTTGCAATAGGCCCGCGCGAGCGCAGGCCTCCGTGCAGTTCCTGGAGGGAATACGGCACCAGGGACTTCGTGTGCCGCATGCCCTCGCAGGCCGCCCGGGCGCCCGCCACGGTGGTGTAGTAGGTCACGCGCCGCTGCACGGCGCTGGTGCGGATCGAGCGCGAGTCCGAGACGGCGCTGCGCTTCTCCTCCACCGTGTTCACCACCAGGCTCACCTCGCCGTTCTTGATCATGTCGACGATGTGCGGCCGGCCCTCGGCCACCTTGTTGACCACGGTCACGGCGATCCCGTGCGAAGCGAGCACGGCGCCCGTGCCGCGCGTCGCGATCAGGCGGAAACCCAGCTTGATCAGCTCGCCCGCGACCTGCACCACCGCAAGCTTGTCGCCGTCGCGGACGCTGATGAACGCGGTGCCGGTCTCCGGAAGCTTAGCGCCCGCTGCGAGCTGCGATTTGACGAAAGCCTCCCCGAAGCTCATCCCGACGCCCATCACTTCCCCCGTCGATTTCATCTCGGGGCCGAGTATGGTGTCGACTCCCGGAAATTTCACGAACGGAAAGACCGCTTCTTTCACCGAGAAATAGCCCGGAACCACCTCGCCCCGAACGTCCTGCTCCGCGAGGGTCTTCCCGACCATGCAGCGGGCCGCGATCTTGGCGAGCGGGACGCCGGTGGCCTTGCCGACGAAGGGCACCGTGCGCGAAGCGCGGGGATTGACCTCGAGCACGTAGACGACATCCTGCCGCTCTTTTTTCTGGATGGCGAACTGCACGTTCATCAGGCCGACGACTTTGAGGGCGCGCGCGAGCTCCACCGTCTGCCGGCGCAGCTCGCGCACGATGTTCTGGCCGAGGGAGTGCGGCGGCAGCGAGCACGCCGAGTCTCCGGAATGCACCCCCGCCTGCTCGATGTGCTCCATGACGCCGCCGATCACCACGCGCTCGCCGTCGCTCACCGCGTCCACGTCCACTTCGGTGGCATCGCTCAGGAACCGGTCGAGCAGCACCGGCGAGTCGTTCGAGACCTTCACCGCCTCGCGCATGTAGCGCTCGAGGTCCCTCTGTTCGTGCACGATTTCCATGGCGCGGCCCCCGAGCACGTAGCTCGGGCGCACGATGAGCGGATAGCCGATCTGCTCGGCGAGGCGCAGCGCGTCGGATTCGGTGCGCGCCGTGCGGTTGGGCGCCTGGAGGAGACCCAGGCGGTTCAGGAGCTGCTGGAACCGCTCGCGGTCCTCGGCCATGTCGATCATGTCGGGCGTCGTGCCGATGATCGGCACGCCGTTCGCCTCCAGGTCCCGGGCGAGTTTCAGCGGCGTTTGCCCGCCGAACTGGACGATCACCCCATAGGGTTTCTCCTTGTCGACGATTTCGAGGACGTCCTCGAGCGTGAGCGGCTCGAAGTAAAGGCGGTCGGAGGTGTCGTAATCGGTCGAGACCGTCTCCGGATTGCAGTTGATCATGATCGTTTCGATGCCGTCCTCGCGCAGCGCGAGCGCCGCGTGCACGCAGCAGTAGTCGAACTCGATGCCCTGCCCGATCCGGTTCGGCCCGCCGCCCAGCACGATGACCTTCTTCCGGCCGGTCGGCAGCGCCTCGCATTCCTCTTCGTACGTGGAGTACAGGTACGCGGTGCGCGTAGCGAACTCCGCCGCGCAGGTATCGACGCGCTTGTACACCGGGCGGATGCCGAACCGCCGCCTCGCGGCGCGCACGTCCGACTCGCTCGCGTTGAAGAGGTACGCGAGCCTCCTGTCGGAAAATCCCTTGCGCTTGAGCACGCGCAGGGTGTGCGCATCGATGTCCGCGAGCCGCTTGTCGTCGAGCTCCATCTCGAGGTCGACGATCTCCTTGATCTGGGCGAGGAACCACGGGTCGATGTGCGTCAGCTGGTGCACTTCCTCCAGCGTGAACCCGTTCTCGAAGGCGTCGCCCACGTACCAGATGCGCTCGGGTCCCGGCTCTCCCAGCTCCTTTTCGAGGGTCTCGCGGTCGGTGGTTTTCTGATTGAGCCCGTCGACGCCGACTTCGAGCCCCCTCAGCGCCTTCTGGAACGATTCCTGGAACGTGCGGCCGATCGCCATCACCTCGCCCACCGATTTCATCTGCGTCGTCAGCCGGTCGTTCGCCTGGGGGAATTTCTCGAACGCGAAGCGCGGCACCTTGGTGACGATGTAGTCGATGCTCGGCTCGAACGAGGCGGGCGTCGCGCCGCCCGTGATCTCGTTTTTCAGCTCGTCGAGCGTGTAGCCCACGGCGAGCTTGGCCGCGACCTTCGCGATCGGGAATCCGGTCGCCTTGGAAGCGAGCGCGGAGGAGCGCGACACGCGCGGGTTCATCTCGATCACCAGCATGCGCCCGTCCTTCGGATTCACGGCGAACTGCACGTTCGAGCCGCCCGTGTCCACGCCGATCTCGCGCAGCACGGCGATCGCCGCGTCGCGCATGATCTGGTATTCCTTGTCGGTCAGGGTCTGGGCCGGCGCCACGGTGATCGAGTCGCCGGTGTGAATTCCCATCGGGTCGAGGTTCTCGATCGAGCAGACGATGATGCAGTTGTCCTTGCGGTCACGCACCACCTCCATCTCGAACTCCTTCCAGCCGATCACCGACTCCTCGATCAGGAGCTCGTGCGTGGGCGAAGCTTCGAGTCCCCGCTCGCAGATGGCGAGGAACTCCTCGCGGTTGTAGGCGATGCCGCCGCCCGAGCCGCCGAGGGTGAAAGAGGGCCGGATCACGACGGGAAAGCCGATCGAGACCTGAACCTGAAGCGCTTCCTCCATCGAGTGCGCGAGCGCCGAGCGCGGGCAGGCAAGGCCGATCCTCGCCATGGCTTGCTTGAATTTCTCGCTGTCCTCGGCTT
>VBDM01000247.1:0-2543 GCA_005881355.1 Betaproteobacteria bacterium | reverse complement strand
CCCGTCTGGCCGCCCATGGTCGGAAGCAGCGCGTCGGGGCGCTCGCGCGCGATGATGGCCTCGAGCATCTGCCAGTTCACCGGCTCGATGTAGGTGACATCCGCCATCTCCGGGTCGGTCATGATCGTCGCGGGGTTGGAATTCACCAGGATCACCTTGTAGCCCTCCTCGCGCAGCGCCTTGCACGCCTGCGCCCCGGAATAGTCGAACTCGCACGCCTGGCCGATGACGATCGGGCCTGCGCCGATGATCAGGATGCTCTTGATGTCGGTGCGCTTAGGCACTCCGGCGCTCCTCCATCATCTTGACGAATCGATCGAACAGATAGCCCATGTCGTGCGGGCCGGGGCTCGCTTCGGGGTGTCCCTGGAAACAGAACGCGGGCCGGTCGGTGCGCGCGAAGCCCTGCAGGCTGCCGTCGAAGAGCGACACGTGGGTGGGCTTAAGGTTCGCCGGGAGCGTATCCGGATCCACCGCGAAGCCGTGGTTCTGGCTGGTGATGACGACGGTTCCGCTGTCCAGATCCTTCACCGGGTGGTTTGCGCCGTGATGTCCGAACTTCATCTTCACGGTCCTGGCTCCGGAGGCGAGGCCCATCAGCTGATGGCCGAGGCAGATACCGAACGTCGGAGTCCCGGCGTCGATGATTTCGCGGATCGCTCGTATCGCGTAATCGCAGGGCTCCGGGTCGCCCGGACCATTGGACAGAAACACTCCGTCGGGTTTGAACGCCAGCGCTTCCCCGGCCGGAGTCTGCGCCGGCAGGACCGTGACCCGGCAGCCGCGCCCGACGAGCATACGCAGTATGTTCCGCTTGACCCCATAGTCGTACGCGACGACGTGCAAGCGTGCCCCCGGGCCTTTGCCGAATCCCTGGCCGAGTCGCCAGTCCGCTTCCGACCATTCGTAGGGCTTGGCCGTCGTGACGACCTTCGCCAGATCCATTCCCGCAAGCCCGGGGAACTCCCGCGCCGCTTCGAGCGCTTGCTCCGCATCGTCGGAACCCGCGAGCAGCGCGCCGTTCTGGGCGCCCTTCTCGCGCAGAACACGGGTCAGCTTGCGCGTGTCGATCCCGGCGATCGCCACCACCTCGTTCGCGACGAGAAACTCGGCGAGGCCCTGCCCCGCCCGCCAGCTCGACACCGCGGCCGACAGGTCTCGGATGACGAGCCCCGCGGCAAACACCTTTGCGGACTCCATGTCCTCCCGATTGGCGCCGGTATTGCCGATGTGCGGATGGGTCAGGGTGATGATCTGGCGGCAATACGAGGGATCGGTGAGGATCTCCTGATACCCCGTGATGGCGGTATTGAAGACCACTTCCCCGGAGGCAAGACCGGTCGCCCCGGCCGAAGAGCCCCGAAAAACGGACCCGTCGGCTAACGCAAGGAGGGCGGGCACGGCGGCGGGCTCATGTTGGGCCAGATGCGCAGAGCGGGACCGGCTCGCGCCGGCCCCGCTCTGCATCAAACGTGAAAAAGTATACCGCGATTCCCCCGCCCCTTCAAACCCGAGGCCATTCGGTCCGCTTCTTGCTAGAAAGCGGCACCGTGCCAAACCATGCCAGAATTACGCTCCGCTTGCCGCCGCCAGAGGCCAGGGCGGCGGCGGATGAACCGTTCTCCCCGCTTTAAGGAAGGAAAACGTGACTGCGTCCCGCGCCGCGATCGGCGCAATATCCTCGGCCGAATTCCTGCCGCAGCGAGTATCGCTCCTCTACCGGCTGTCGGGGAACGACGTCCCGGCCATTCTCCTGACTTCGGCTGTCGCTGCGTTTGCCCTTTGGGGATATATCAGCGAGAACCTGATCGTCGCCTGGCTGATCTGGCTGGTGCTGGCGAGCCTGGTGCGCATTCTCCTCAATCGCGCCTACCGAATGCGCCGGCCGGGACCGGAGGCCGCAGCGCGCTGGGAAGGTTTCTTCTGCCTCACGAGCGCGCTGATCGGTACCGCCTGGGGCCTGACGGTGATGCTGCTCTATCCGGAGCGCGCCCAGTTTCACGAAATCCTCCTCCCGTTCCTCATCGGCAGCGTCGCGATGGGCCTGCCTCCGGCGCTCGCACCCAGCCCCAAGTCCTTCGCCTGCCTGATCGTACCGATTTTCGCGCCCCTGATCGGCTTGCTTTTCTCGCAAGGCGGCGCGTTCAACACTTCCGCCGGGATCCTGATCCTGGTGTTCTCCGCGGTGCTCCTGGCGCTGTATGTGTCCTCCAACCAGACGCTGATCGAAACGCTTCGCTTCAGCCGGGAAAACGAACTCCTGCTCGAGCAGGTCAAGGAGCAGAAGGAGCGCCTGGACCTCGCGCTGGAGGCGGCCAATATCCTGATCTGGGACTGGGACGCGCGCAGGACCAGCGTTCTCCTGGACGGCAGTTGGGCGATCATTCTGAGAGTGGGTAAGGAAACCCGCGCGCTGACCCTCGACGAATTGGCGCAAATGGTGCATCCCGATGATATGCCGAAGGTGAAGCAGGCCCTGAGCGATTGCCTGAACGGCGGGGAGTCCGAGTATTTGGCGGTGCATCGCGTCAAGACACTCGCCG
>VBDM01000246.1 GCA_005881355.1 Betaproteobacteria bacterium | reverse complement strand
GTGCCTTCGATCGCGATATGGCCGAGCTGGCCTGCGTCGGTGTCCCATTCCTTGGGGGTCGACCACATGCGGAACTTCTCGGTCTTCCTGTCGAATTTCGCAATAGCGCTCTGGTACATCACGCCGACCCAAGGGTTGTCGTCGCGGTCGAATTCGAGATCGAGCGTGCCTTCCGACCATCCCGGCTTGACCACGGGGATAGGATATTGCGTCACCTTGCCGGTCTTCGGGTCCATCTTGCCGAGGAACATCTGGCCGAAGTCGGAGTACCAGACCTGGCCCTCGCGGTCGAGCACCACGTCGTGCGGCTGGATCAGGGGATTCGGCAGGTCGTACTCCGTGATGATCACGCGCGTCGATTTTCCCGTGAGCCGCGGCTCGGTCTTCAACGGGAAGGACCATGTCTGCTGCTGGCTCAGGTTGACGCTGGCGAGCCATTCCGCGGTCTTCCTGCCGTCGCCGCCGCGCTGGACGTCGCGAATCGCAGTGCCGGCGAGCCGCTGCGGCCTCAGCGGCGTGCTGCCGGGATAATAGTCGGCCATGCGCTGGAAAATCTGCATGAAGCCGTCGGCGTCGTACGCCGACTTCATGATGCGCTCTATCGTGTGGCAGCCGTTGCAGTTGAGCAGGAACCGTTTCTGCACGTCCGTGCCCGGCATGCTCATCATCCATTCGGCGTTGGTCAAATGCGCGGAGAGGTTTTTGATTTTCTTGAGCTTGATGTCGGCCTTCGCTTCGCTGCCTGCGGCGACGTCCGCGGCCCTGGCGCCGTCGATCTCGAAGCCCGCGGCGCGCGCCTTCAACGTGTAATGTCCGGGCTCGAGTCTCGCGGCCGGAAAGGCAAAGCGGCCTTGCGCGTCGGTGACGACGCTGATGCTGATCGTCGAGCCGTCCCTTTTGGCGCTGACGACGACGCCTTCCATCGCCCCTTCCTCGGCTGAGCTGACCTGGCCGGTCAGCGCCACGGCCTCCTGGGCGTACGCGACTGCCGTGAAAAGAGCGAAACAAGCGCCGGTTACGGTGCGGAAAATAAAGGTGTTCATTTGTCTCCTCTCCCAGCCTCGAGAACTGGCCGTTATTGTCCGCCTGATTCCTGCAGTTTCCAAGTAACATAAGGCGTCGCTCCGATCGGCTCAGCTCGCGATAAGGGAGGCCCATGCACAGTCAAAACAAGCTCATCGTCGTGTTCGTCGCGGTGATTGCGGGAGCCGCGGGCACCCGCGTGGGGTCTCAGGAGGGGGAGGGAACGGCGGGAAGCGCAAGAACCCCCTCGGCGTCTCCGGAGGCCCGGAAATTCCTGGCGCCGCCGAACCAGGTGGTCGCGATCCGGGCGGGGCGGCTGTTCGACGCCAGGTCGGGCAGGATGCTCGCCAACCAGGTGATCGTCGTCAGGGGCGAGCGCATCGCCGAAGTCGGCGCGGGGTTGCAGGTTCCCGCCGGCGCGACCGTGCTCGACCTCGGTTTGGCGACCGTGCTTCCGGGCATGATCGACGGGCACGTCCACCTGAATCTCAACGCGCCCAACACGCCCGCCAAGCGCGCGCTGATCGCGCTGGCGAACGCGCAGGTCGATCTTGAAGCCGGCTTTACCACCGTTCTCGACATGGATTCGCGCGGCGGATTCAATACCGTCGATATCCGCGACGCGATCAACTCCGGCATGTTCCCTGGGCCGCGGATGCAGGTCGTCGGCCAGTCGATCAACCAGCGAGCCACCAGCTACTACGCGGACACGCAATCGCTGCGCTACTACGAGGGATTCACCGAAAACAAGAACGTCAATTCTCCGTGGCTCGCCCGCGCCGCGGTACGCGAGGCGAAGCTCCACGGCGTCGACTGGATCAAGATCTATACGACCCAGGATTTCGTCGGCCCGGTGCACATGTGGCGGCCGGACGCGACCCTCGTCAACAGCCCGTCGCTGACGCTGGAGGAAGTCGAGGCGATCGTCGACGAGGCCCACCGGCTCGGCCTGAAAGTGGCCTGCCACACCTACGGCGGCGAAGGCATGCGCAGCTGCCTGAGCGCGGGAGTCGACTCGCCCAATCACCTGCTCGAGCTCGACGACGCGGGGGTCCGGCTCCTTCTGCAGAAGAAGCTCTACTTCGTACCGACCATCGACGATCTGATCTCCCTGGAGAAAGCCGATCAGCGGGAAACCGGCGGCAGGAACTCGCGTCTGCGCCTCATGGAGCGGGCGTTCAAGAAGGCGCTCGCCGCCGGCGTGACTATCGTGTTCGGGAGCGGCGCGACCTCCGCCACGATTCCCCACGGCAGGCAGGCCGACCAGTTCAGATACTTCGTGAAATGGGGCATGACCCCGGCGCAGGCCCTGCAGACGGCGTATCTCCCCGCCGCACGGATGCTGAACTACGGCTGGGAAAACCACATCGGGTCGCTCGAAAAGGGCAAGTTCGCGGACATCATCGCGGTGGCCGGAAACCCGCTCGAGGACGTCGCCGAGATGGAGCGGGTCAGGTTCGTGATGAAAGGCGGGCTGGTCGTGCGAAACGAGCTGGGCGCCCGCTAGAGGTTGCGCCCGAACAAGAGCTCATGTCCGAAGCCGCAACGAAAACGAAATCCTCCGACCCGCGCGTCGCCGCGGCGATCGCCCACTGGGCGCCGCGCTTCGTCTCGAACGGCGTGCTGCTCGCCGATTTCGAGGAAGTCACGGCCGGGATCGATCGCTGGGAGGACTGGTGCCGCGCCTGGTGCGAGCGCGCCAAAGTCCACGAGGCGCTCGGGCGCGAGGCGCTCGTGCAGGGCCACAAGCTCAGCGCCGGCGAGCACCTCGTGCGCGCGGCGATGTACTACCATTTCGCCAAGTTCGTCTTTGTTCACGACACTAAGCAGATGCGCGAAGCGCACACGCGCTCGGTCGAGTGCTACAAGGCCGCGCTTCCGCTCATGCGCCCGCTGGGGGAGCGCGTCGCGATACCGTTCGAGGGCAGGACGCTCTACGGCGTGCTGCGAAAACCGGAGAAAATGTCGGAGCGATCCCCGGTGCTCATCATGGCGCCGGGACTGGATTCCACCAAGGAGGAGCTGCACGCCTACGAGGAGCCGTTCCTCGCGCGCGGGATCGCGATCCTCGCGATCGACGGGCCGGGGCAGGGCGAAGCCGAGTACGAGATCCCGATTCTCGGCGACTACGAGCGCGCCGCCCGCGCGGTGTGCGACTGGATCGAAAAACGCCCGGACCTCGCCGCCTCGAAGATCGCCATGTGGGGCGTGAGCCTCGGCGGATATTACGCGCCGCGCGCCACCGCCTACGAGAAACGCATCCGCGCCTGCATCGCGCTCTCCGGGCCGTTCGAGTGGGACAAGATATGGAGCGGACTCGACCGAGGCCGACGCGCTGCGCCACGCGAAGACGTTGACGATGGCGGATGCGGCGGCGAAGATCAGATGTCCGATATTCATCGTGACCGGGCGCCAGGATCGCCTGGTGCCCGCGAGCCACGCCGAGCAGCTGGCGAGGAGCGTTTCCGGTCCGGTGGAGTTGCTGATCGTCGAGGACGGCGGGCACAATGCGAACAACCGCCCTTATCGTTATCGAAGCCGGACCGCCGACTGGCTCGCCGGACAGTTCGGGCTGCCGAAGGTCTAGCGTTTTTTGGAGGAGCAAGCCATGCGTAAGTTGACGAAAGGCATCGGGCTGTGCGCCGTCGCGTTGTCGGTCGGAACGGGCGCCGCGCTCGCGCAGACTTTTCCGAGCAGGACGATTCGCCTCGTCTCGGGCGTGACCCCGGGCAGCGCGTCGGATACGACGGCGCGCATCATCGCCGAGAAGCTCCAGGCGAGCCTCGGCCAGCCGGTGATCGTCGAGAACAAGCTCGGCGTTGGCGGGCTGATCGGCGCCGCCTACGTCGCGAACGCCGAGCCGGACGGTCATATGATCAGCATCTACACCTCGGCGTTCACCGTGGCGCCGCTCCTCTCGCCCGGCCCGCTCGATCCCAAGGATCTCGCGCCGGTCGCGACCATCGGCACGGTCCCGACGGTTCTGGTCGTCTCGACCGCCAGGAGCTACAAGACCGCGGCTGACCTAGTGGCCGCGGCCAAGGCGAAGCCGGGCGGGATCATTGCGACGACCGCCGGCATCGGCAGCTCGACGCACATGAATCTCGAGCGCTTCCGCATCGCCGCGGGCATCGAGGTGCTGCACGTGCCGATGAAAGGCGCGCCGGATGCGCTCACCGAGGTGCTCACGGGTCGCGCCGATTTCTATTTCGCGCTCCCGTTCCAGGTCGGACCGCAAATCAAGGAAGGCAAGCTGCGCGCGCTCGCGGTGGGCTCGCCCAAGAGGAGCGCGCTCTTTCCCGACGTGCCCACCACCGTAGAGGCGGGCTATCCGGACTCCGACTACAACTTCTGGATCGGCGCGCTGATCGCGGCAAAAACGCCGCGCGAAATCGTCCTGCGGCTGAACAAGGAGTTCAACGCCGCGGTGAACTCGCCCGATGTGCGCGAAAAGTTTCTCAAGCTGGGCGTGGATCCCTTGACCATGTCGCTGCCCGAGTTCGAGGCCATGATCAAGCAGGAATTCGAGTCGAACGCCCGGCTCATCAAGACTGCAGGAATCAAGGCCAACTAGGAGCCGGCAAAGTAGGCTGCCGCTCCTCCGCATGGCATACTTCGCATTCCGCAAAACAGTCGTCCGGGGAAAAAGTCGATGGACAAAGGGAAAAAAGCCGCCGAGCCGAGAATCATCCGGCCCGACGACATCGACCCGCACCACAACTGGAAGCGGCCGCTGCATGCGCCAGGGCACACGCAGGTCGATTTCGAGGAGCGCATCAATTTCCGGCGGCTGCACGACTATCGCCTCGCGCGCGTGCGCGCGGCGCTCGCCGGGTCGGGCTTGGGGGCGCTGCTTTCCTTCGATCAGCATAACATCCGTTACACCACGAGCACCGTGATCGGCGAGTGGGCACGCGACAAGCTCACGCGCTACTCGCTTCTCACCGGCACGGGCGATCCCTACATCTGGGACTTTGGCAGCGCGGCGAAGCATCACCGGCTCTACGCGCCTTGGCTGCACGTCGATCACTGCAAAGCCGGCCTGCTCGGGCTGCGCGGGGCGGTGGGGAGCGATATCACGCTGTTCCGTGACGCGGCGAAGGAGATCAAGGCGATCCTCGACGCCGAAGGCGTGGGCGACACGCCGCTTGGCGTGGACGTCGTCGAGCCGCCGATGCTGTTCGAATTGCAGAAGCTCGGGATCGAGGTGCGCGACGGCCAGCAGGTGATGCTGATGGCGCGCGAGGTGAAGAGCATCGACGAGCTCACGCTCTTGAACATGGCCTCGGCGATGGTGGACGGTGTCTATCAGGACATCGCCGAGGCCCTGAAGCCCGGCGTCAAGGAATCGCAGATCGTCGCGCTCGCCACCGCGCGGCTCTACGAGATGGGCTCGGACTGCGTCGAGGCGATCAATTCGATATCGGGGGAGCGCTGCTCGCCGCACCCGCACAACTTCACCGACCGGTTGATCCGGCCCGGAGACCAGGCGTTCTTCGACATCATCCAGTCGTTCATGGGCTATCGCACCTGCTACTACCGCACTTTCAACGTCGGGCGCGCGACGGCGCCGCAGAGGACGGCGTACAGGAAAGCGCGCGAGTGGATGGACAAGGCGATCGAGCTCCTGAAGCCCGGCATGTCGAGCGACAAGATCGCGCGCGCCTTCCCCGAAGCGAAGGAGATCGGCTTTGCGAACGAGATGGAGGCTTTCGGACTCAACTTCTGCCACGGGCTCGGCCTCGGCCTGCACGAGCGGCCGCTCATCTCGCGGCTCACTTCCTTCAAGGAGCCGATCGAGCTCAAGGCGGGGATGGTGTTCGCTGTCGAGACCTATTGTCCGGCGACCGACGGGGTCTCCGCCGCGCGCATCGAGGAGGAGGTGGTCCTCACGCCCGAGGGCGCGAAGATCATCTCGCTCTATCCGGCCGAAGAGCTGCCGATCGCGAATCCGTACTGAGGAGACCATTCATACTATGCGTGCGAGTCAAAAGGCGCGTCCGGCCAAATCGGCCCCGAAGATCGACGCCATCCCGGAGGCGACGCGGCTCAAGTTGTACCAGCTGCAAGTCGAAATCCGCTACTGCGAGAAGCGCGCCTACGACCTGTTCCTGCAGAACCTCGTAAAAGGCACGAGCCATCTCGCGCTCGGGCAGGAGGCGGTCGCGGCCGGATTCGCCGCGGCGATGAACAAGGACGACTACACCTTCTGCACCTACCGCGGCCATCACCACACTCTCGCGCGCGGCGCCTCGAAGGCTCGATGCACTTGACGAGCGTCGAGCACGGCGTGATGGGCTCCTACGCGATCGTCGGCGCCCACCTTCCGATCGCCGCGGGCGCCGCGTGGTCGGCGCAGTACCGCGGAACGAAGCAGGTGGCGGTCGCGTTCTTCGGCGACGGCGCGACCAACATCGGCGCCTTCCACGAGGCGCTCAACCTCGCGGCCGTGTGGAAGCTGCCGGTGATCTTCTGCTGCGAGAACAACCTGTACATGGAGTACACGCCGATTTCCGCCGTCACCGCGGTGAAGCACCCGGCCGCCGACCGCGCCGCGAGCTACGGCCTGGAGCGCCAGGTGATCGACGGCAACGATGCCGA
>VBDM01000245.1:2495-7184 GCA_005881355.1 Betaproteobacteria bacterium | reverse complement strand
AAAGGTTAGCGGCCACTAACTAGCTCTGTGGCCATGATAAACGGGGAAACCGGTAGTTAGCACTCCTCTACAGCGAGTGCTAATGATACGGATTAGGCCGGCAAATTTCAAGTCCCCTAGATCAAATGGACTCGGTGCCGGCAGGCTGGCTCCTCGTCGTTCGGCGCTGGCATACTGCCGCCTCTATGGCCGCTCGATGCTCCACGCCATTCGCGCTGTTGCACGCCCTCGCGGTACTCAGCCTCGGACCTGCGTTCCCGGGGAACGTCGAGGCGGCAAGCGTCGGGGCAGCGCTTCCTCCTAAGGTAGCCGCCTCGCTTGCCGCAGCGGGAATTCCTTTGAACGGTGTCGCTGCATTCGTTCAGGAGGTGGGCGCCCCCAAACCGCTGCTCGCCTTCAACGCCGCGCAGGCGATGAATCCCGCTTCGACCATGAAGCTGGTGACTACCTACGCGGCGCTCGAGCTGCTCGGGCCGACCTTCGTCTGGAGGACCGAGGCCTACGCCGACGGCAACCTGTCCGCCGATACGCTCGAAGGCGATCTTGTGCTGCGCGGCACCGGCGATCCTAAGCTGACGATCGAGAATTTCTGGCTGTTGCTGCGGGCGCTGCGCGCGCGCGGCTTGCGAGAGATCCGCGGCGATCTAGTGCTCGACCGGGCCTATTTCGAGCCGATCGGCGACGAGCCGGCGCGTTTCGACGGCGAACCGTTCCGTCCCTACAACGTGAGCCCGGACGCGCTGCTCCTGAATTTCAAGACGGTCCGCTTTACGTTCTCGCCCGACCCCGACCGGCAGAGCGTGCGGGTCGTCGCCGAGCCGCGCCCGGTGCAGTTGGAGCTCGCGCAGTCGGTGCGCCTCGCCGAAGGGCCGTGCGGCGACTGGCGCGGCCGGCTCAAAGCCGATTTCCTGCCCATCAACGGGGCCGTGCGAGTGAGCTTCAGCGGTCCCTATCCCGCAAGCTGCGGGGAGCAGAGCTGGAACGTGGCGCTCTTGCCGCACGACGCCTACGTCTACGGTGTGTTCCGCCAGCTTTGGGAGGAGATGGGCGGCGCGCTGAAGGGCGGGTTTCGCGAAGGCACGCCAGGCCCGAGCGCGAGGCTCCTCTACGCCATCGAATCGCCGCAGCTCGCCGAGGTCGTGCGCGACATCAATAAGTTCAGCAACAACGTGATGGCGCGGCAGTTGTTTCTCACCCTATCCGCGGAGGTGTTGAAACTTCCCGGGAACGCCGCACGCTCCTCCGGCGTAATCCGTTCCTGGCTTGCACAGAAGCCGCTCGTGTTTCCCGAGCTTGCGATGGAAAACGGCTCGGGGCTGTCGCGGCGCGAGCGAATCAGCGCCGAGCATCTCGGCAAGCTGCTCCTTGCAGCTTGGCACAGTGCTGTGATGCCTGAATTCATCGCTTCGATGCCGCTCGCCGCGAACGACGGCACGATGCGCCGCAGGCTCAACCTGGATTCGGTCGCAGGCCACGTCCACGTCAAGACCGGCACGCTCGCCGACGCACGCACCGCGGCGGGATACGTGCTTGACTTCACCGGCCGGCGTCTTGCGATCGTTTTCTTCATCAATCACGCCAACGCCGCAGCGGGGGAGGTGGCGCAAGACGCTTTTCTTCGCTGGGTCTTTGAAGGCGCACGCGCTCCCCAATAGCGCAAAGTCCTGCGGTGTGGCGGGCGGAGGCGCTATCAAGGTTTTCCGGCCCCACGCTACTCTTTGCTTGCCGCGGCGATTAGTATCTAAATTCCGTGGTATAAACCCGTAATGCGCAGAAGTTGGATTACATAGGTCAGCCAAAGTATTGGCTTGACACAAGTTTCCCCCTTAGATTACAGTGCCCGCGGTGTTGCTAAGACTCGATTTTTCAGAAGGTTTTTGCGTTCACGGGGAGAAAGGGCCTGCTCGATGAAATACCCTGTCCTGCGGTGCGCGGTCGCAGCGTTGCTGTTGTCGGGCGCGCCCTTGACCCATGCCGCGGAGGATTATTGGTACACGGGGTTGGGAGTCGGCTATTCGCGGGTTCAATTTTTTCCGGCGGATTTCAGTTTTGGAGGAGGCCCTTGCCCTCTGGTACCTTGCACTGAAAGCAAAAAAGAATTCGATGCCGGTTTCAAAGCGTTCATCGGCTACCAGATCAACAGAAACTGGGCGGCAGAGCTGAGCTACGCCACGGTCGGCAAATTTCATTACAAGTACAATGATGGATCGATCACTCAGGACGCCGTCTACAAAGTAACGGGCGTGGGGTTTTCGGCTGTGCCAACGGTTCCGTTGACCACGAATTTCTCCCTTTACGGCCGATTCGGAGCCTTCTTTTCCACGACGAGATTGACTTTTTACAACGGCGGTTTTGTCGCGGGCTCTTCCAGCGCCGGCCTTCAAAGCAGCGACCCCACCCTGCTGACCGGATTCGGGGCGCAATATTTTTTCGATGACGAGAACGGCATACGCATCGAGTACGAGAACTTCGGCACGGTCGGCGACTGCTCGATGCGACCCTGTGTCGGCCGCGCCAACGCGAAAATGGCTTCGTTCAACCTTATCTTCAAATTCTGACGGCAGCTCCGTTCTGGAAGTCGGGCCGTCCAAGCTCTTTTCTTTTGGTTTCGCTACAAACCGAGGTCCTTCCAGAGCAGGTCGACGCGCCTTTTCACTTCCGACTGCATGGCGATCGGTCGGCCCCAGGCGCGTGAAGTTTCCGCCGGCCACTTGTTCGTGGCATCGATCCCCATCTTCGAGCCAAGCCCGGCGATAGGACTCGCGAAGTCGAGATAGTCGATCGGGGTGTTCTCGACGACGAGGATGTCCCGCGCGGCGTCGACCCGAGTGGTCAGCGCCCAGACAACCTCCTTCCACTCGCGGATATCGACATCGTCGTCGGTGACGACGATGAACTTGGTGTACATGAACTGTCGCAGGACGCTCCAGATTCCGAACATCACCCGCTTGGCGTGCCCCGGATATTGCTTTTTCATGCTGACGACGGCTAGGCGATAAGAGCAGCCTTCAGGCGGCAAATAGAAGTCCTCGATTTCCGGGAACTGCTTTCTCAGGATCGGCACGAAGACTTCATTCAGCGCCGCACCGAGCACCGCGGGCTCGTCCGGAGGCTTGCCGGTATAGGTCGAGTGGTAGATCGCATCGCGGCGCAGGGTGATGCGATCCACCGTGAACACGGGAAAGCTCTCAGTAGCCCGTGTGGTCGCCAAACGGGCCTTCCGCGGCCGATTCCCCCGGGTGGATCACTCCTTCGAGAACGATCTCGCTCGAGGCGGGTACGTGCAGATCCGATCCCCGACACCTCGCGATCTCGGTTCGCGAGCCGCGGAGCAGCCCGGCAAACTGGTATTCGGAGAGAGTGTCGGGGATCGGGGCGACCGCGGCGAGGATCGTCGCGGGATCGGCGCCCAACGCGACCGCCACCGGAAAGGGCTCACCGGCCCGCGCTTCGGAGTGCTCGCGAAAGTCGGCCGCTCCGCCTCGGTGGGGCAGCCATCTCATGATGAGCTTGTTCGAAGCGATGACTTGCTGGCGGTAAATGCCGAGGTTCTGGCGCTCCTTCAGCGGCCCCCGCGTAATCGTGAGCCCCCAGGTGATGAGGGGTCCCGCGTCCCCAGGCCAGCACGTCTGGATCGGAAGCCGCGCGAGGTCGACGCCTTTGCCCTCCCACGTGAGCTCCTGACAGGGCGCCCCAGAAACCTCCTTCGGGCTCATCGGCATTACCTGCTTCACGATCGGGATCCAGCGTTCGAACGCGTCGCGAAATCCCCGCGGAGGCTCAGGTTCCTTGAGGACCGCGAGAAGTGCGCCGATGTCGCGCAAGGCTTCGAGCGGATCTGCGCGGGGATCGGCGCCCATTGCGAGCGCAACCCGCCGAGTCGTGCCGAACAGGTTGCCGAGAACCGGGATCGAATGGCCCTTGGGCTTCTCGAACAGCAGCGCAGGGCCGCCGGACTTGAGCACGCGGTCGCAGACTTCGGTCATCTCGAGATTCGGATCGACCTCCGCGCGCACGCGCTTAAGCTCACCTGCGCGCTCGAGCTGCGACAGGAAGTCGCGCAGATCTCGGTAACGCATTTCCCGCTTGGCGACCTTCACGTCCATGGAATTCCCCGCCTCATTGCGAAGTCGGCGAACAACCCGACGAAGACAGCTGCGCCCACCCAGTTGTTTTGATTGAAGGCCTTGAAGCAGTCGTCTCGATCCCGGCCGCGGATGAGGCGGTAATGGTACGCCATGAACACCGCCGCGCCAGCGAGGCCCAGGTAGTAAGGGGCACCCAGCCCGCGGTGCGCGCCTATGCCCGCGAGCAGCCCGAGCGTGACTCCGTAACACGCCATCACGGCGGCGACGTCGTACCGACCGAGCGTAATGGCCGCAGTCTTGATCCCGATTCGAACGTCGTCGTCGCGATCGACCATGGCGTACTCGGTGTCGTACGCGATTGCCCAGAAGATGTTGGCGAGGAGCAGCCACCATCCCTCCGGCGGAATGGTGCCGAGCACGGCAGCGTAGCCCATGGGAATGCCGAAACCAAAAGCGACACCGAGGTAGGCCTGTGGCATCGCAAGGAATCGCTTGGTCAGGGGGTACGTCGCCGCCAGACCGAGCGCCAAGAACGAGAGCAGCACCGTGAGCCGGTTCAAAGCAAGCACCAGCGCAAACGCCACGAGCGTCAGCACGGTTG
>VBDM01000245.1:0-2454 GCA_005881355.1 Betaproteobacteria bacterium | reverse complement strand
TCGGCGTCGAAGCGCCAGTCGGCCAAGTCGTTTATCACGCAGCCCGCGGAGCGCATGAGCAGGGTTCCGAGAACGAAGATCCACACGATAAGCCCGGCAGGTTTGCCGTCGCTTGCGAGCCACAGCGCCCAAAGCGTGGGCCACAGCAAGAGCAGCGTGCCGATCGGCTTGTCGAGCCGCATCAGGCGCTCGTACAGCGTGAGCCGGGTAGCGAGTGCGGCGAAGTTCATGGGGCGCGCATTGTATCCCGGGGGCGTCAGGCCTTGAGAAAATCGGCGCGCCCGCCGAGCCAGCGCGCCAAGTGCCGCTCGGCCGACTCTGGATGCTCGGTGAGGAGCGCTTCGGCGACCGTGCGTGCCGATTCGATCAGGTCCGCGTCGTCGTTGAGATCGGCGAAGCGCAGGAGCGGCGCCCCGCTCTGCCGGGCGCCGAGATACTCGCCGGGGCCGCGCAACAGGAGATCTTCGCGCGCGATGACGAAGCCGTCCGAATTTTCGAAAATCACGCGCAAGCGCTTACGCGCGGCCTCGCCGAGCGGATTCTGATAGAGCAGGATGCACACCGATTCCGTCGTGCCGCGCCCGACGCGTCCGCGCAGCTGATGCAGTTGCGCTAGGCCGAAGCGCTCCGCGTGCTCGATCACCATGAGCGAGGCCTTGGGAACGTCCACACCCACCTCGATCACGGTCGTCCCCACCAGCAGCTGGATCCTGCTCGCGAGGAATGCAGCCATCGTCTGCGCTTTTTGGGCGGGCTTCAGGCGCCCGTGGATCAACCCTACCTTGAGCTCCGGAAATTCCCGGCTGAGCGCCGCGTGGGTCTCGAGTGCAGTCTGCAATTGCAACTGCTCGGACTCCTCGATCAGCGGGCACACCCAGTAGGCCTGGCCCCCGGCGTGGCAAGCCTCGCGGATCCGGCGCACGACTTCCGGGCGGCGCGAATCGGCGATCAGTTTCGTCACTACGGGCCTTCTGCCCGGAGGCAGCTCGTCGATCACCGATACGTCGAGGTCGGCGTAGTAGCTCATCGAAAGCGTCCGCGGGATCGGCGTTGCGCTCATCATGAGCTGGTGCGGTTCCTCTCCCTTGATGCGCAGCGCCAGCCGTTGCGCGACGCCGAAGCGGTGCTGTTCGTCGACAACCGCAAGACCGAGAGAACGGAAATCGACCTGCTCCTGGAACAGGGCGTGCGTGCCGATCGCGACCGCTGCTTTTCCGGAGTTTATCGCTGCGCGCGCCGAGTCGCGTTCCTTCCTGGTCTGGCTTCCCGTAAGCCAGGCGATCTCCAGGCCGAGCGGACCGAGCCACTCGCCGAACTTGCGGAAGTGCTGCTCGGCGAGAATCTCGGTGGGGGCCATCACCGCGCCCTGCAGGCCGTTCTCGACCGCGCGCAGGACGGCGAGCACGGCGATCACGGTCTTGCCGCTGCCGACGTCGCCCTGCAGCAGCCGATGCATCGGGTGCGGCCGCGCCAAATCGCGCTCGATCTCTCCCCAGGCGCGCTGCTGGGCTCGCGTAAGTCGGAACGGCAGTAGTTCGATCAGCGCGGCAGTACGACGGCGCGCCTTTTCGAGCGGCTGCGCGAGTGCGGGAGCCGTGCGCGCCTTGCGCTCGCGGTAGTGCTTGCGCATCGAGAGCTGTTGCGCCAGCAGCTCGTCGAATTTCACGCGTCGCCAGGCCGGAAGTCTGCGTCCGCTTAACGCCGCCGGATCAGCCCCGGGGCGGGGATGGTGCAGCGTGTCGACCGCCTCGCGGAAATCGCACAGCCCGAGGCGCCCGCACAGGTCTTCGGGCAGCGTGTCATCGAGCGAGGCGCGCGCGAGCGCACCTTCGATCAGGCGCCGCAGCCGGGCCTGCGCAAGGCCTTCAGTGGTCGGATAGATCGGCGTGAGCGCAGTCGGCAGCGGCGTCGCCCCATGCAACACGTGGAATCGTGGATGGATCATTTCCCCGCCGAAAAACCCCGTGCGCACTTCACCGAAGGCGCGCACCATCGCGCCGACTGCAAGCGCCTTTGCCTGGCTCGCGTAGAAATTGAAAAAGCGCAGCACCAGCTCGCCCGTGGAATCTTCGATCCGCGAGATCAGCTGGCGCCGCGGCCGGTACGCGATCTCGGTCGAGCGCACCGTGCCCTCGACCTGCACCGGCAAGCCGAGCGGAGCGCTCGCGATCGAGGTGATGCGCGTCTCGTCCTCGTAGCGCAAGGGCAGGTGAATGACGAGATCGAAATCGCGGTGAATTCCGAGGCGCGCGAGCTTCGCCTGAATCGGCGGGCTGAGAGTTGAGAGTCGCCTGCTGGAGGCAACGGCATCGCCGCGACCGAACGAAGGTTCGCGCTCGTCCCGGCTATTTGCTCTCAACGCGGGACTCTCAACTGCCGAGCACGAGGATCGCGTCCGCCTCGACCAGCGCGCCGCGCGGAAGCGCTGCGACCCCGACAGCGGCGCGCGCCGGA
>VBDM01000242.1 GCA_005881355.1 Betaproteobacteria bacterium | reverse complement strand
GCCGCGACGCCAACCATGCGCTCAAGGAACTGCTCAAGAGCAAAGCCGTGTCGGAAGACGAGGAGCGGCGCGCACAAGAGGAGATCCAGAAGGTCACCGACAGGCACATCGCCGACATCGACAAGATGATCGCGGGCAAAGAAGCCGAGCTGATGGCCGTTTGAAACCCCCATCTCAGAGAAACCCACACCGATGAAATCCTTTTCCAGCTCCACGCGCGAGATCCCGCAGACGGGCGAAATTCCCAGGCACATCGCCATCATCATGGACGGCAACGGGCGCTGGGCCAAGAAGCGCTATCTGCCGCGCGTGGCGGGTCACAAGCAGGGCGTCGAGACGGTGCGCCGGGTCACGCGCGCGTGCAGCGAGCGCGGCGTCGAATACCTTACCCTGTTTGCGTTCAGCTCGGAGAACTGGCGCCGGCCGGCCGAAGAGGTTTCGACGCTCAAGCAGTTGTTCATGGCCGCCCTGGAGCAAGAGGCCGAACGCCTGCACCGGAACAAGGTGCGGCTGAAGATCATCGGCGATATCGCGCCGTTCGGGGCGCGGGTCGTCGAGCTCGCGCGCCGGGCCCAGGAGCTGACCTCGGCCAATTCGAGTCTTACGCTCACCATCGCCGCCAACTACGGCGGGCGCTGGGACCTGATGCAGGCGCTGGCGAAGCTGGTTCGCAGCGGGCCGCTGCCCGAGAACGGCTTTACGGAGGATCAATTGGCTCCTTATCTCGCGCTCAATTACGCGCCCGAGCCCGATTTGTTCATCCGCACCGGCGGCGAGCAGCGCATCAGCAATTTCCTGCTTTGGCAGCTCGCCTACACCGAGCTTTACTTCACTCCGACGCTGTGGCCGGACTTCGACGCCGGGCAGCTCGACGCGGCGATCGACTGGTATCGCGAGCGGGAGCGCCGCTTCGGGCGGACCAGCGAGCAGCTGGAAAAAGCCAAGCAAGACTCGAACGGCCGCCGGAGGATCGCGTAACGCTTCCTGCTGCGCGGGAAGCAAGCGCGGGCCATCATGCTGAAAACCCGCGTGCTGACGGCAGCTGTTTTGCTGGCGGTGCTTCTGTCGGCGCTGTTCCTGCTGCCCACGAACGGCTGGATCTCGTTCTGCGCACTGCTTCTCGGTATCGCCGCCTGGGAATGGGGTGCTCTTGCGGCGCTCGCCGTCCTCGGCCGTCTGATCTACTCGGCGGCGGTCGTTGGGCTCTTCTTGCTGCCCGGAATCCTCGGAGCCGCCCGGGCGAGCAGCCCGTATGTGCCGGCCGGGGTTTACTACGCCGCCGCGCTCTTCTGGATCCTCCTCGTTCCCCTGTGGATGTGGCGACGCCCCCAGATCGATGGCCGGGTCTTGTTGCCTGCAGTGGGAGCCATCGTGCTGGTGCCGGCCTTTGCCGCTGCAGTCGATCTGGGGAGCGTCCGTCCGTCCCTTCTGGTCGCCGTCCTGGCAACGGTCTGGATTTCCGACTCGGCTGCTTATCTGATCGGCCGGCGCTTTGGCAGGCGCAAGCTCGCCCCGACCATCAGTCCGGGAAAGACGTGGGAGGGGGTCGCCGGAGCGCTGGCAGCGGTGGCCCTTTACGCGCTCGCCTGGGCAAGCTTGAGCAGCCCGGCGGGCCTGCCTGCCTGGCCGAGCCGGGTCCAGATGCCGCCGGCGTGGATCCTCCCGATTCTGCTCGGGCTCGCCGTCGCCGGAATGATTGGCGATCTGTTCGAATCTCTGATAAAACGCCAGGCGGGGGTCAAGGACAGCGGCACGCTCCTGCCCGGCCACGGCGGCATACTCGATCGCATCGATGCGCCCCTGGCGATGCTCCCGCTCGCAGCGCTTGCGTTCGTGAGGTGACTACGATTCAGAACATCGCGATACTCGGAGCGACTGGCTCGATCGGGGCGAGCACGCTGGATGTGATCGCGCGCCATCCGTCGCGCTTCCGCGTGGCGGCGCTGACCGCCAACCGGCAGGTCGACGAGCTGGCCGAGCTCTGCAGGCGGCACCGCCCCGACTACGCCTGCGTGGCCGATAGCTCGCACGCGCCGCGGCTGCGCGAGCGCCTGGCGGGAGCCGGCGTGGGCTGCAAGGTCCTCGCGGGAGAAGCGGGCCTCGTTGAAATCGCTTCGCTGCCCAAAGTGGACTGCGTCATGGCGGCCATCGTCGGGGCGGCGGGGCTGCGCGCAACGCTCGCCGCCGCGAAGGCGGGCAAGAAGCTGCTGCTTGCGAACAAGGAAGCGCTCGTCGTCGCGGGCCCCGTCTTCATGGAGACGGTGCGCTCGAGCGGCGCGACGCTGCTGCCGATCGACAGCGAACACAACGCCATCTTTCAATGCCTGCCGCCGTTCGCCGCGGGTGAGCTTGCCACCAAAGGCATCCGCAGAATCCTGCTCACGGGATCGGGCGGGCCGTTCAGGGCGCGCGCGCGGGCCGAGCTGCACCGCGTCACCCCGGAGGAGGCCTGCGCTCATCCGAACTGGGTCATGGGACGCAAGATCTCGGTGGATTCTGCGACCATGATGAACAAGGGGCTCGAGATCATCGAAGCGCATTGGCTGTTCGGCGCAAGCCCGCAACAGATTCAAGTCGTGGTCCATCCGCAGAGCGTGGTCCACTCGATGGTCGAGTACGCCGACGGTTCCGTGATTGCCCAGCTCGGGCACCCGGACATGCGCACGCCCATCGCCCAGGCGCTGGCTTACCCCGAGCGGATCGACGCGGGCGTTTCGTCGCTCGACCTTTTCCGAATCGGCGTTTTGAGCTTCGAGCAACCCGATTTCGAGCGTTTTCCGGCGCTCGGCCTTGCCTACGCAGCGCTCAGGAGCGGGGGAGCCGCGCCGGCCACGCTCAACGCGGCCAACGAGGTCGCCGTGGCGGCTTTCCTGGAAGGGCGTCTGCCTTTCCTGCGCATCACGGCGGTTATAGAGGAAACCCTCGCAAGCGCGGCGGCGAACACGCCCGCCGCGCTCGAGGACGTGCTTGCCGCGGACGCAAGCGCTCGCGGCCGAGCGAGCCAGATCGTCGCGCGATTCAACTCCAACGCCGCATGAATCTCGCCATCACCATCACGGCCTTCGTCGTCGCGCTCGGCGTGCTGATCGTGATCCACGAGTACGGTCACTACGTAGTCGCGCGCCTTTGCGGGGTAAAGGTGTTGCGCTTCTCGGTCGGTTTCGGCAGGCCACTGTGGCGGATCCGGCGCGGCCGGGACCAGACCGAGTGGGTGATCGCCGCGCTCCCGCTCGGCGGCTACGTGAAAATGCTCGACGAGCACGAAGGGCCGGTCGCCACGGAGGAACTGCACCGGGCTTTCAATCGCCAGAGCGTCTGGCGGCGCATCGCGGTCGTCGTTGCGGGGCCG
>VBDM01000241.1 GCA_005881355.1 Betaproteobacteria bacterium | reverse complement strand
ACGTTCTGCTCGAGGGGCAGTCACCACGATCGGAACTCGCCCTCGGCATGCGTGAGGCGATGGGCGTGCCCCAGACCTGGTACGGCCAGTACGCGGCGTGGTTCGGCAAGATGCTTCAGGGCAGCTTCGGCAACTCGATCCGTACCGGCCTGCCGGTGCTGCCGGAGCTCGCGAGGGTCGGGGTCAACACGCTCTATCTCACGCTCGGGTCGCTCCTGCTCACTCTCCTGATTGCGGTGCCGATCGCGGTCCACACCGCCGCGCACGGCGACACCGCCGGCAACACCGCGGCGACGATCGGAGCGTACGTCCTCTCGGCGGTGCCGGTGTTCTGGCTCGGCTACATCGTGGTCTACGTCTTCATCCATCAGTTCGGCATGTTCCCGCTGATCTCGGGAACGGCGACGAAGCAGGCGCACGCGTGGTTGTATTTCCTCGTGCCGATCTTAGTGCTCGGGGTCGCGAGCGGCACGCTCTCCGAGATGATCCGCCACCTGCGCGAGGAGCTGTCGCGCGTGCTGGCCGAGGACTACATCCGCACCGCGCGCGCCAAGGGCGCGCCGGTGTGGCGCCATGCGTTCAAGGAGGGTTTCCTGATCCCGGTGACCGAGATCATGAGCGCCAAGATCCCGTTCCTGCTCGGCGGCGCGGTGATCGTCGAGCAGGTGTTCAACTGGCCCGGCATGGGGCGCATGGCGTGGCAGGCGGCTCAGGACCGCGACTACCCGGTCATCATGGGCATCGCCCTCGTCGCCGCGGCATTCGTGCGTTCCGGCAACCTGTTGCAGCGCGTCGTCTTCACCGCCGTCAATCCGCGCGCGTCAAGAGAATAGGGGCGCCGCATGCGTCGCTACGTCCAGACCCCCGGCCCCGTCGGCGAGTTCTCGGAGCTGCCGCTGTGGCAGCGTGCGGAGACCATCGACCTGGTCTATGTCGGCTACGGCCTCCTGGTCGTGGCGCTGGTGCTGGTTTCGTACCTGCTCGGGGCGTTCGGCTGGCTGCCCGATGATCCGCGGCGGATGAACGTCGAGCTGATCAACGCGGCGCCGTTCACCTCCGGGCACCTGCTCGGCACCGACTTCCTCGGGCGCGACCTGCAGGCGCGGCTGATTCTCGGCATCCAGGCCTACTTCCTCCCCGGACTGCTCGCCATCACGATTTCCGTCGTCGGCGGGAGCATTCTCGGCATCCTGGCCGGCTACCGCGGCGGCTGGTTCGACACGATCATCACCTACTTCGACAACCTGCTCGACTCGTTCCCGCGCCTGGTGCTGATCCTGCTCGTGATCGCCGCGTTCAAACCCGACATCTATTACGTCATGGTCGTGGTCGGCATCACCGGGATGCCGGTGATCGCCAACCTGATCGCGGGCAAGATCGCATTTCTCCGGCAGAAGAGCTTCATCGAGGCGGCGCACGCGCTCGGGTTGCCGGCGCATACGGTCATTCTCAAGCACATCCTGTGGTTCAACTGCCGCGCGCTGCTCGTGATCCAGGCCACCCTCGGCATGGCCGAGGCGATCCTGGTCGAGACCAGCCTCAGCTACCTCGGCTTCGGCGTGCAGGAGCCCACGCCTTCGTGGGGCAACATGGTCCAGGCCGGCGCGAACTATCTCCTGCAGGGCAACTTCTGGCCCTCGACCGCGCCGGCGCTCGCGATCCTCGCGACCATCCTCGGATTCCAGCTGCTCGGCGACGGGCTCAACAACCTCCTCGAAGGCAAGCGGAGGAATTGATGGACGCACCGCTGCTCGCCATCGAGAACCTGCGGACCTACTTCTACTCGCGCGCCAAGCGCGCCTTCATCCGCCCGGTGGACGGCGTGAGCCTCGGCGTCGCGCGCGGCGAGACGCTCGGCATCGTGGGGGAGAGCGGCAGCGGCAAGAGCGTCACCGCGCTCTCGGCCGCGGGCCTCGTGACCGCCGGGCCGGGCGTGATCGGCGGCCGCATCGACCTGCAGTCGAACAGTGCGCCTCGCAACCTGCTCGACGGCTTGGAGAACTACACGCGCGTCACAGAGCGGGATGGGCGCGTCATGGCGGTGGAGAAGGACGAGCGCGGCTGGCGCAAACACTCGGAGGCACTGATGACGGGCGTGCGCGGCAAGGAGATCGCGATGATCTTCCAGAACCCGCGCTCGGCGCTGAACCCTTACTCCACGATCGGCAGGCAGCTGGTAGAGACAATCCGCCTGCACACGAGCTTCAAGGGCGAGAGCGAAGCCAAGGAACGCGCGATCCACTGGCTCGAGCGCGTGCGCATCGATTCACCCGGGCTGCGCTTCGACAACTTCCCCTTCGGCCTGTCCGGCGGCATGTGCCAGCGCGCCATGATCGCGATGGCGCTCTCCGCCGAACCCT
The DNA here is from genome assembly GCA_005881355.1 of Betaproteobacteria bacterium. Classification (GTDB taxonomy): domain Bacteria; phylum Pseudomonadota; class Gammaproteobacteria; order Burkholderiales; family SG8-39; genus VBDM01. Next base: position 1,002 of record VBDM01000241.1, on the reverse strand, counting down.
CGCTCCTGATCGCGGACGAGCCGACCACCGGGCTCGACGCCACCATCCAGTCGCGCATCGTGGAATTGCTGGCCCAGCTCAAGGCCGAGACCGGCATCACCACGCTCCTCATCAGCCATGACATCAGCGTGATCCAGCGCCTCTCGGACCGCATCGCGGTGATGTACGGCGGCACGGTGGTGGAGACCGGTCGCGCCGCGGAGGTGCTCGCGCCGGAAGCGAAGGTGCGCCACCCCTACACCGCGGCGCTGCTCGCCTCGATCCCGAGCGCGGAGGCGATCCGCCGGAAAAGTTACCTGCAGGCGATCGAAGGCGAGGTGCTCGATACCATCGAGGTGCCGCGCGGTTGCCGCTTCTACGGTCGCTGCAACCGCGTCACCGAGGCGATCCGCGAAAATTGCGCCGGTCTCGAGCCGCCGCTCGGCGAGGTCGCGCCCGGCCACAAGGTGCGCTGCTGGCTGTACCCTGCTGCGGGGAAAGCATGAGCCGCGCCATTCTCGAAGTCACCGATCTGCGCAAGCACTACAGTCAGCGCCGTGGCCTCGTCTCGATGCTGACCGGTCAGGGGCGCGTGATCCCGGCGGTGGATGGCGTGAGCTTCTATCTCAGGGAAAACGAGACCGTCGGCCTCGTCGGCGAGTCCGGCTGCGGCAAGACCACGATCGGACGCACGGTGCTGCGGCTGTCCGACCCGAGCAGCGGGCGCATCGTGTTCGACGGGCGCGACATCACCACCTTGAGCCGCGCCGAGCTGCGCCCCTTAAGGCGCGAGATGCAGATGATCTTCCAGGACCTCGACGCGGGCCTCAACCCGAAGATGCGCGTGCGCGACATCCTGCGCGAGGCGCTCACCGTGCACGAGCGCCCGGGCGACGCCGAAATCGCAAGCCGCATCCGCGAGCTGATGGAGCAGGTGAATCTCAAGGACAGCAAGCTCGCGAACTTCCCCTCGGAGCTTTCTGGAGGCGAGAAACGCCGCGTGGGAATCGCGCGCGTGCTTGC
>VBDM01000244.1 GCA_005881355.1 Betaproteobacteria bacterium | reverse complement strand
TTCGAACGATACTTTCAGCCCTTCTTTCAGAGCCCCGACCTTGGTGGCCCTGGTTTTCAGCATCACGTTGTCGAACCGGCTCGCGTTGAACCCCTGCCATACCCTGACGAGATCGCGGTCCGTCCCCGCCATCAGCGTATCGAGCATCTCGACCACGTCGAGGCGCGCACCGAGCGTCGAATAGACGGTGCCCATCTCCAACCCGATGATTCCGCCGCCGATGACGAGCATGCGCTTGGGTCGCAGCCTCAGTTCCAGCGCCCCGGTCGAATCGACGATCCGCGGATCCTCGGGAAGGAACGAAAGCCTCGCCGACTGCGAGCCCGCGGCGACGATGGCATTCCTGAATGCGACAACCTTGCGCCCGTCTTTCGCCGCGACGGCAAGGTGATTGGGCCCGACGAACGCGCCAATGCCTTGCAGCACCGTCACCTTGCGGGCTTTTGCCATTCCTGCAAGGCCTCCGGTGAGCTTTCCGACCGCCTTGTTTTTCCATGAGCGCAACGCTTCGAGGTCGATTCCTGGACTGCCGAACGCGACGCCGTGCTCCGTGAGGTGCTTCGCCTCGTCCATGACCGCGGCGATGTGCAGCAGTGCTTTGGAGGGAATACAACCCACGTTGAGGCATACACCGCCGAGCGTCGGATAGCGTTCTACAAGAACCGTGTTCATGCCGAGATCGGCGGCGCGAAACGCCGCCGAATAGCCTCCGGGCCCCGCCCCGAGGACCACCACATCGCAGCTGAAATCAGCTGAACCGCTGTACGCCGCTGCTGCCTGAGCCGCTCCGGCAGCCCTTGTCGAGGAAGGGGCGGGGGATCTCTCCGCTGCGGTGGAGGGAGAAAATTGAGGGGGCGAGGCCGCGGAACTCTCCCCTTCGAGAAGCAGTATCACCGAACCCTGTGAGACCTTGTCGCCGACCTTGACCCGCAGCTCCTTCACTACGCCCGAGTGCGAAGAAGGGATCTCCATCGTCGCCTTGTCCGATTCGAGGGCGATGAGCGAGGCCTCTTCTTCCACCCGGTCGCCGGGTTTGACGAGGACCTCGATGACGTCGACGTCCTTGAAGTCGCCGATGTCCGGAACCTTGACTTCGATCATCTGCCCCATCCGCGTCTCACAGGAGGGTCCGGCGGAACTCGGACAGGACGGAGGCGAGATACGTCGTGAAGCGCGCGGCGGCGGCGCCGTCGATGACCCGGTGATCGTAGGCGAGCGACAGCGGCAGCGTCAGCCGCGGAACGAAAGCCCCATCCTTGAACACGGGCCGCACCTGGGATCGGGACACGCCAAGGATCGCCACCTCGGGCGCGTTGATGATCGGCGTGAACCCCGTGCCGCCGATGCCGCCGAGACTGGAGATGCTGAAGGTGCCCCCGCGCATGTCGTCGGGCTTGAGCTTCTTTTCCCGCGCCCGCTTGGAGATTTCGGCGAGCTCGCGAGCGAGGTCGAACACGCCTTTGCGGTCGGCGTCGCGGATCACCGGCACCACGAGCCCCTCCGGCGTATCCACGGCGACGCCTATGTGGCAGTACTTCTTGACGATCAGGTTCTCGCCGGTCCGGTCGAGCGACGCGTTGAAATCGGGGAACTGCTTGAGCGCGTTGGCGCAAGCCTTCACCAGGAACGCGAGCAGAGTGAGCTTGAAGCCCTGCTTTTCGGCAACCTGTGCTTGCTCCTTGCGGTAAGCTTCCAGCTCGGTGATGTCGGCCTCGTCGTGCTGGGTGACATGGGGGATCCCGACCCAGTTGCGACGCAGATTCCCTCCCGCAAGTTTCCGTATGCGCGACAGCGCTCGCGTTTCGATCGGCCCGAACTTGGCGAAGTCCACCTGCGGCCAATCGGGGAGATCGAGGCTGAATCCGCCGCGCGCGGCGGGGGCCACCGGAGCTCCCCGCATGATGCCCTTCACGAACTCCTGGACGTCGGTCTGGGTGATGCGCCCCTTCGGGCCGGACCCCTTTACTCTGGCGAGGTCAACCCCCAGCTCGCGCGCGAACTTGCGCACGGAGGGACTTGCGTGCGGTGTAGAGCCGGCGGCGGACGCGGCCTCGTAGAGTACCGGCCCGGGCCTGCTCGTCGGCGGCGCTTGAGCAGCAGGCGCGGCGGAGCGCGGGGGCGTCGGCGCCGGAGGCGCGACGCGCTGTGGCGCTGGCGAAGGCGCTTTCGCGACCGCACCGCCGCCGGCCGCCTCAAGCAACAGGATCGGACTGCCTTGGGAAACCTTGTCGCCGGTCTTGACCCGCAGCTCCTTCACGACGCCGGTCGCGGGAGAAGGGATCTCCATCGTCGCCTTGTCCGATTCCACCGTGATGAGCGACTGTTCCTGCTGGACGGCGTCGCCCGGCTTGACCAGGACCTCGATAACGTCGACTTCTTTGAAGTCGCCGATGTCGGGGACCTTTACCTCGGTAAGGGCCATTCTCTGTGGCGGTCCTGCGTCAAACCGTGACTGGATTCGGCTTTTCGGGATCGATCCCGTATTTCCTGATCGCGTCGGCGACGACTTTGGCTTTGACCTCGCCCTGATCGGCGAGCGCCTTGAGCGCCGCGACTGCCACAAAATGCCGATTCACCTCGAAGAAGTGACGCAGCTTGGCGCGTGAATCCGATCGGCCGTATCCGTCGGTGCCGAGCACCCTGTACGCGCGGCTCTTGGGAACATAGGGCCGGATCTGATCGGCGAACGTCTTGATGTAATCGGTCGCCGCAACGACGGGGCCCGTGCCTTTTTCCAGGCACTGGCTCACATAGGGAATACGGGGCTTCGCTTCCGGATGCAGCATGTTCCAGCGATCGACGGCCAGCCCTTCGCGGCGCAGCTCGGTCAGGCTGGTCGCGCTCCAGACGTCCGCGGCAATGCCCCAGTCGGCTTCGAGCAGTTCGCCCGCGGCG
>VBDM01000243.1 GCA_005881355.1 Betaproteobacteria bacterium | reverse complement strand
GAGGTGTTCAAGAATGTGGGCAAGGACACGACCGGTAAGAGTGACATCGATGTGCTCTCGATCGGTGTGGTCTATAAATTCTAGTTCAAGGTTCTTACCAAGCAAAAAAAACCGGGCCGTATAGCCCGGTTTTTTTCCGACCCAAGCTTCGGCAGGCGATTCGAAACGCCGCCGTCGGCGACTCGATCCCGATCTTCGCGGGGAAGGAACGCTGGCAGATCGGGTGGAGGCCGCAGATGACGCTGGCATGCCGCAGCACTGGCGGACATCCGGCGTCCAGGTCATAATTTGACCCGAGCCCGGCGAAGGCGCCGGGTCGGAGCGCGCGAGCATCCCGGCTCCCGCGTCGCACCCATCACCATCGCGCTCCCGCGACCGCGGGAGGAAGGAGAACCATGATATCGCTCTCGATCAACGGCAAGATCCGCGAGGTCGACGCTGCGCCCGACACGCCCCTCCTGTGGGTGCTGCGCGACTCGCTGCGCCTGACTGGCACGAAGTTCGGTTGCGGTATCGCTCAGTGCGGCGCCTGCACCGTGCATCTGGACGGTGAGCCGGTGCGCTCCTGCGCTACGCCGGTGTCCGCGGCGGCCGGCAAGAAGGTGACCACCATCGAGGGGATCGGCGCCACGCGGGCCGGCAAAGCGGTGCAGGCGGCGTGGATCCGGCACGACGTGCCGCAGTGCGGCTACTGTCAGTCCGGCCAGATCATGAGCGCGAGCGCGCTTCTCGCGAAGAAGCGCGCGCCGAGCGATGCCGATATCGACGCAGCGATGAGCGGCAACGTCTGCCGCTGCGGGACCTACAACCAGATTCGCGCCGCTATCAAGGACGCGGCAGCGAGCGCGAAAGGAGCGTGATCATGCGCGCCAAACCCATGAATGCGTCGCGCCGCGAATTCCTCAAGACCTCCGCGATGGCCGGCGGGGGCCTGATCGTCGGCTTCATCTTGCCGGGCGCGGCGCGGCTCGCTCAGGGCGCCGCGAAGGAAGCGCGGATGAGCGCCTATCTGCGCATCGCGCCTAACAACGAAATCACGGTCGTGTGCGGCCTCTCGGAGATGGGGCAGGGCGTGCACACCGCGATCCCGATGCTGGTCGCCGAGGAGCTGGATGCCGACTGGTCGCGGGTGCGGGTCGAGCAGGCCGGGGTCGATCAGGCGTTCGCCAATCCGATCTTCGGCATGCAGGCGACCGGCGGATCGACCTCGGTGCGCGGGCACTGGGAGCCGATGCGCAAGGCGGGTGCGACGGCGCGGGCGATGCTGATCGCCGCGGCGGCGGAGACCTGGAAAGCCGACCCCGCCGAATGCCGCACCGAGCGAGGCATGGTGATCCATGCGAGCGGCAAGAAGCTCTCTTACGGCCAGCTCGCGGATAAGGCGGCGAAGCTTGCGCCGCCGAAGGATGTCAAGCTCAAGGACCCGACGCAATTCAATCTGCTCGGGAAGAGCGGGACCCAGCGCCTGGATACGGTCGCCAAGTCGACCGGCAAAGCCAAGTTCGGCCTGGACGTCTACCTCCCCGGCATGCTCACCGCGGTGATCGCTTATCCGCCCGTGCCGGGCGGCAAGGCCGCCTCGGTCAACGACGCCAAGGCGAAGGCCGTTTCCGGCGTGCGCCAGGTGTTGCAGATCCCGAGCGGCGTGGCGGTGCTCGCCGACGGCTACTGGGCGGCGAAGGTCGGCCGCGACGCGCTCGAGATCCAGTGGGACCACGGCGCGAACGCCTCGCTCTCCTCGGAGGGCATTTCGAAAACGCTTTCCGCCGGCGCCGCCGCGGGCGGCGCGGTCGGCCGCAACGAAGGCGACGCCAAGGCCGCGACGCCCGCGAAAAAAATCGAGGCCGAGTACGAGGCGCCGTATCTCTCGCATTCGTGCATGGAGCCGCTCAACTGCACCGCCTGGGTTCGCAAGGACGAGGTCGAGATCTGGGCCGGCACGCAATCTCAAGGGCCGGCGCAGGGCATCCTAGCCCAGGTCGCGGGCGTCGCCCCCGGCAAGGTTAAGGTCAACACCATGTACCTCGGCGGCGGATTCGGCCGCCGCTTCGCTCCCGATCCGGTCATCGGCGCGACGGTGCTCTCCAAGATCAGCGGCAAGCCGGTGAAGCTCGTCTACAGCCGCGAGGACGATACGCGCGGCTACTTCTACCGCCCGGCCTCGGTCACCCGGATGACGGGCGGCGTCGACGAGAGCGGGCGCGCGACGCTCTTCACGGCGAGCGTCGCCTCGCCCTCGATCATGGAGGGCTCACACTTCATGAAGCTGCCGCCCGACGGCGTGGACGCGTTCGGCGTCGAGGGCATCCGCGACTGTCCCTACGACATTCCCAACCTGCGCGTCGAGTATTCGCGCCAGGAGCCGGGCGGCATCCAGGTGTGGTTCTGGCGCTCGGTCGGGCACTCGCAGAACAGTTTCTTTCTCGAGAGCTTCGTCGACGAGCTCGCGCACGCCGCGGGCAAGGATCCGTTCGAGTTCCGGCGCTCGCTCCTCGGCAAGCAGCCGCGCTACAAGGGCGCGCTCGAGCTCGCCGCCGAAAACGCCGGCTGGGGCAAGCCGCTCCCCGCCGGCGTTTACCGCGGCATCGCGGTGGTGCAGTCCTTCGGCAGCTTTTGCGCTCAGGTCGCGGAGGTCTCGGTCGGCGCGGACGGAACGCCGAAGGTGCACCGCGTCGTGGCCGCGGTGGACTGCGGCATGACGGTGAACCCCGACATCGTCAAGCGCCAGATCGAGAGTGCGATCGCGTACGGGCTCACCGCCGCCTTGTATGGCAAGATCACGTTCAAGGACGGCCGCGTCGAGCAGTCGAACTTCCACGACTACCGCATGCTGCGCATGAGCGAAATGCCCAAGGTCGAGGTGCACATCGTGCCGAGCACGGAAGCCCCCGGCGGAATCGGCGAGCCGGGCACGCCGCCGATCGCGCCCGCGGTGGCGAACGCGATCTTCGCGGCCACCGGCAAGCGCATCCGCAAGCTGCCGATCCTCGGCTGAAGGCGTCGTCGCCGGCCTGCCCGGTGTAGAGGCGAGCACCGGTGCCGAACGGGCGAGGCCCATGGACCGGTTGACCGCGCGCAGCGCGCGCCGGCGCGCACTCGCCGCGCTCCTCGCCCTCTTTGCGATGCCGCGGCGGGCGCTCGCGCAGCCGATCATGAATCCGGCGCCTGGGATCGACGCGCGAACGATCAACACGCCGCAGGGCGCGCTGCAATCGATCCTCGAGGGTGCCGAGATGCGCAGGGGCCGCGTGCGGCTCGAGCTGCCTTCGATCGGCGAGAACGGACATTCGGTGCCGATGAC
>VBDM01000240.1 GCA_005881355.1 Betaproteobacteria bacterium | reverse complement strand
GTGAGGCTGACTGCGCCCTCTATGATCGCAGCCAGCAGCGACTGACAGTCCGTCAGTTCCCCGAACCGCCCGATCGTTTCATAGAGGACGCGCGCCTCGTGCTCGCGCTCCCGCGTCGCCGCGTAGAGCCGGGCGTTGCCGACGGCCACGCCGATTTGCCGTCCGACGCTGGAAAGGAGTTGAGTGTCGTCCGGCGTGAAGCGATCGATCCCAGGCCCGGCGACTGCGAGCGTGCCCAAGGAGCGCTCGCCGACACCGATCGGCGCGAGCGCAAGTCCCCGCGCCCACTCCGCGGCATCGGACAGGACGTAAGAGGTCTCCTCTAATGCGACGACGCAAGCCTGTCCGGACCGCGCCACCGCGTTCGCCCGAGCCGCGAAGCGCTGGACCACGTCCTCGGAGATTCCGTGGCGAACTACCAGCGGCACGCCGTCGTTCTCGTCGGGGAGAAGCTGGATCCATCCGCCTTCAAAACCTTTGCCGTCGGCTAACTCGTCGAGTGCCCGACCTAGGATCTCGCGTGTCTCGAGGCTCCGTCCAAGGGCGCTCGAGACCGCATAGAGGATCGACAGGTACTTGGCTTTCTGCGCGAGTTCGCGGGTGCGCTCGTCCACTCGCGCCTCAAGGACGCGCGCGTATCCGGCCAGCTCCGCTTCGAGGCGCACCTGCGTGCGGGCGCAGTTCCGTGCGACAGTGATGAGCGTAAGGTAGAGCACAATGCCCGCGATCCCGCCGAGGACCCAGACCACGACGACACCGTGATCGAGGACGGCAAACAGCGTCGCGGGCGCGCGATAGAGCTCGATGACGCCGACGATCGGACCGTTCGGCTGATAGCGCACGGGCGTATAGACCTCTTCCAGGCGCGGGAATCCGCGGAGGCTCGAGTGATGCCCTTCCGCTCCCGGCTGGCTAATCTCCGCGATCGTCTCCCCGCGCAATGCGGCCGCTACCTTCGCGTTCTCGCCGAAATGGTGGTCGGTGAGCGAGGCGTCATCCGACCACAGTACCCGGCCGTCGGCGCCGTACACCATGAAGCGCACAACCTGCTCGGACCGGGCGAACTCCCGGAGCCGCGCGGCACCCGTCGGGGCCGTGCCGGTAGGCGCCAGGAAGAATTCGACGGGGACGCTCGAGGTGAACAGGCGGGAGGCCAGATCGCCGGTGACGGCTCCGTCGTGCTTGACGAGCTCATGGCGCAGGACCGCGCTGGAAGCGACACAGACGAGGACCGTGATCGCGAGAACGCACCCAAAGCTCAGCAGCGCGAATCGCTGAGACACCGAGGGCCGGCGGAGCATCAGCGCCTGAAGTCTACCCAACATCTTCGGGTTCCCCGACTTCAGTGAGGGCTTGGGAGATCGAGCCGGTTCAGTCCGGCTGCGATGATCTTCTGGCGATTCTTAAATGCGTTGGGCGCGAACGCGCTCGACCGGTATTTGAGCTCGTGCATCGTTGTCCCCTTCGGCACATCAAACTTCGTGCTCGCCGAACTTGCGCTGGAATTACACCTTACCCCGTCGGGGTAACGCGCAAACTCAATCGTTCTTCTTCGGACGGCGACAATAGCATAAAAGAAAATTCAAGACCTCCTTTGAACTTGAGGGGCTGGTGGATTGATCGTGCGTCGCAACAAAAAGTGATCCGGCGGTAGGGATTTCCTTACACCGCGCTAGGGAGCGCCCCGTCAGTCGGATTGCCAATAACGGAAAGCGACAAGCGGAAAGTGAGCCGAAACTGGTGCCGGGTAGAGGAGTCGAACCCCCGACCAACTGATTACAAATCAGCTGCTCTACCAACTGAGCTAACCCGGCACTTACGAAAAATTATACCGGAGCTGCGGCCTCCGCCCGTCGCACGCGGCGCTAGAGCGTCCGCATCAGCCCTTATTTGATCCGTCTCAGCTTCGGCTTGCCGCCCCTTTTGGGGGGATCCTTCGGCTCCGGCGGCGTTGGCGTCTCCTCGCCGCTCGCCTCCCGCCCGGTTCCCTTCTCCTCGGTCTCGAACGACATGCCGTGCCCGTTCTCGCGCGCGTAGATCGCCGCGACGGCCGCGACCGGGATGAGGAGCTCCTTGGCCGCCCCGGAAAAACGCGCGGTGCATTCGATGAGGTCGTTCCCCATCTGCAAGCGGCTCGCCGCAATCGGGCCGATGTTTAGGACGATCTCGCCGTTGCGCACGTATTCCATCGGCACGCGCGTCTGCTCGTCGACCAAGACGGAAATGTAGGGCGTGTAGCCGTTGTCCACGCACCACTCGTAGACCGCGCGCAGGAGGTACGGCTTGGTGGAGGTGGGTTCGGGCATCAGCGCGCGCTGACCGTTCTGGGTGCCGTCACTTTCGCATCACCTTTTCCGAAGGCGTCAGCGCCTCGATGAACGCGGGGCGCGAGAACAGGCGCTCGGCGTATTTCATCAGCGGCGCCGCCGACTTGGGCAGGGAAACGCCGTAATAGTCGAGCCGCCACAGGAGCGGGCTGATCGCGACGTCGAGCATCGAGAACTCGTCCCCCAGCATGTACTTCTGCTTGGTGAACACGGGAGCGAGCTCGGCGAGGCGATCGGCAACGTGCTGGCGGGCCTTGTCCTGCTGCTTCTGGTTGCCGTGCTCGAGCGTATCGATCTGGCTGAAGAGCTCGACTTCGAAGTTGAACAAGAACAGGCGCGCGCGCGCGCGCATCACCGGGTCCGCCGGCATTAACTGCGGGTGCGGAAAGCGCTCGTCGATGTACTCGTTGATGATGTTCGCCTCGTACAGGATCAGGTCGCGCTCGACCAGCACCGGCAGCCGGTTGTAGGGGTTCATCACCGCGATGTCTTCGGGCTTGTTGTACATGTCGACGTCGATGATCTGGAAGTCCATGCCCTTCTCGTACAGCACGATGCGGCA
>VBDM01000239.1 GCA_005881355.1 Betaproteobacteria bacterium | reverse complement strand
CGTCGTAGTCGACCTGGGAGAGCGAGCCCGTCGTATCGGTCCTGATCGTCTTGAGGATATAGCGCTCTCCATCCCTGCCCGCCTGTTCCGGGGTCAGCACGTCGACTTTCCACGCGTTTTTCTGCTGCCTGCCGACCGCCTCGGCCTGCTCGCGGGTCCTGAACTTGCGCTCAACCTGCACCTGCTGCCCGGAGAGCGTCCACAACACGTGCGGCATCGCGACGCGCTCGTACACCATGTTGTTCCAGCCGGTCGCCGACTCCGGATCGCGGTAGAAACTGCGCATAT
>VBDM01000238.1 GCA_005881355.1 Betaproteobacteria bacterium | reverse complement strand
GACGTCGTCGTGCCCGGGCGCGTACTTGAACGGAGCGCCGGGACACAGAAGCAGCGGCGCGCCGGGTTCGATTCCCGGCTCAGCCGGATCCAAATCGAGCGCCTCGACGCGGTAAGGCTCGTAGCAGCATCCGAGATTGGGAAGCGCGATCAGCCGCTCGCGGTAATGCTCGCCGGCTCCGGGCGGCTCAAACAGTTCCGCCGAAAGATACGCGTCAACCGTCGGCAGTCCCGTCGTGAGCGGATGACCCCATGCGGCGAGCTGCAAGGGCGCGAGCCGAAGACAGGCGAGCCGTGCGCTCGTCAGGTCCATGCCGATCTCGGGATAGATCAGGACATCGGGCCGCCTCTCCGAGATGGCGTCCACCCATCGGCGCAGCGGCCGCGCGCCGGCTTCGAAATGCGCCGCGCGGCTGCGCGCGTAATCGGTTTCGGCGTCCTGCCGGATTCCGAGGTGAAACAGCGACAGCTCGAAGCGGCCGCGGTCCATGTGCTCGACCCAGCCTTTGACGATCGCGTTCCAGACGGAATGCTCGTGAACGTGAGACGAAACGACGCCGACCCGGATCGGCTGCGTGCCGGCAGGGCGCGCAGGCCGCAGGCGCTCCTTCTTCCGCCAGCGCTCCATCAGACCGGCGCACAGCCCGCCGTACCGCTCGAGGAGAGGCCGATGGTTTCTTTCGCGATAGGCCAGATCGAAGGGATACATCGCTCCGACCGCCCGGCTCGGATCGTCGATGCGATGCGAATCGAGCCAGGCCGACAACCGCTCGAGCTCGGCCGCGGCGTCCTCGGTTCGCCCGGCGTCGTCCAGCTCGATTACGCGCAGGACCGCAAGCGACCAGCGCGCTTCCACGAGCTCGGGATCGACCTCGAGGGCGCGGCGAAAGGCTTCCCGCGCTTCGAGCGGCCGGTCCAGCTCGTAGAGCACGCCACCCAGGGCCTGGAACGTCGCCGCGGAAGGCTGGAGCGCGAGCGCCGCCCGATAGGAGGCTTCGGCTTCCTCGAGGCGCAGCGTCATCTTCAGCATCTCGGCGAGGCGCGCATGAGCCGGCGCGAGCGTGGAGTCGAGCTCGATCGCTTTTCGATAGCACCCTTCCGCTTGTTCGGGCTTGCCCAGGTCGGCGAGGACATTGCCGAGCTCGAGGTGCGCGTCGGCCATGCGGGGATCCAGCGCCAGGGCGCGGCGGCAGCTCTGCTCGGCTTCTTCCGGCTCATGGAGCCGCCGAAGCACGGCGCCGAGATTGAACCAGGCGTTGGGATAGCGGGGCTGAAGCGCGACGGCCCTGCGGAGCCTGCTTCTCGCCTCGCGAAGCTCACCGGTGAGCGCGAGCACGGCGCCGAAGTTTCCGAGCGCTTCGGCATGGTCCGGGTCGAGGGACAGCGCCCTGGCAAAACATCGCTTCGCTTCCCGGTATTGCTTCAGCGCGAAGTACGCCTTGCCCAGGTCGTTCAGCACCGCCGGATGCGGCCCCCCGGCGCGGATCGCTTTCTCGATCGACCCGACCGCGTCCTCGTTTCTCGCCTGTTGGTACGCAAGCACGCCGCGCAGGTGCAGCGCGTCCGCGTTGTTCGGCTCGATTTCGAGAACGCGGCGGTAAAGCGAATCGGCCTCGGCGAGCCGGCCCGCCTGGTGGTGCTCAACGGCGATTTGCAGTTCGTTCGAAAGAGCCGCCACGTCGAGCTCGGCGGGCGATCGGTCGCCCTCGGGTCATAACCTGTAGGAAACCGTCGTCATCACCTTGGCCGCGAGTTTCATCGCGACCCTCGCCGGCAAGGGTAGCTCCCGAGCTCCGAGGAGCTTCGCCTTGCTTGCATGCCCCGCTTCTTCGTTTCGCATGGTTTCGATGAGCGCGCGCGTCTTGGAGTCTTTTGGAGAAAGGCGATCGAGATGGCCTTCGAGGTGCCGCTCCACCTGCTTTTCGGTCTCCGCGAGAAAGCCGAGGTTCCAATCATCGCCGAGCCGCCCGGCGACGCAGCCGATCGCGAAGGAGCCGGCGTACCAGAGCGGATTGAGCACGCTCCTCCGCCCGCCCAGCTCGGCGATTCGCTGTGCGCTCCAGGCGAGGTGATCGCTTTCCTCCCGCGCCGCCTGCTCGAGCTCCGCCTTCAGCGAAGGATTGCGCGAGGCGAGCGCCTGGCCTTGGTAGAGCGCCTGTGCGCAGACTTCGCCGCAGTGATTGACCCGCATGAGGGCGGCGGCGCGCCTGCGCTCGAAGCCCGTCAGATCGGCCTCCGCGTGCTTCCCGGCCGGGGTCGGCCGGCGCGCGGGCGCGACCCCGAAGACGGCGCGCAGCCCCCTGTCGAATTCGGAGATCAGCCGGTCGATGGGGCTGCTAGCGCGCACGGACAGGCGGGAACGAAAACGGCAAGTGTAAATAAAAACGGGCGCCCGCGGGCGCCCGTTTCGAAGTGCTTCTTTTCCGGCTTGCGTCCGGTCAGAAGTTGTGCATGATGCCGAGCGCGATGACCCTCGGATCGGCGCCCGCGTTGGCCGGCGAGAGGCCGGAGTTGGCGCTGGGGCTGGCTCCGGCGAGGTTGATCGTGTTGTTGTTCGCAGGTGTATAGCCGCCGCCGTTGGTGAAGTCGGTGAAGCCCGCAGCGTCGTTTTTGATCTGGTTGAAGGTCGCATAGACGCCGGTGCGCTTGGAAAGCAGATACTTCGCGCCCACCATGTACATTTTGGCCTTCGTCCCACTGCAATCGCCGCTGCAACCGTTCACATCACCGACCCTCGCGTATTGCGCCAGCGCCTGGATGTTGCCGAAGATGTGCTCCCAGTTGATCCCCCAGCCTTTTTGCTTTAGCGAGTCGCCGGCTGTAAGCGTGCCTGGGAAAGCGG
>VBDM01000237.1 GCA_005881355.1 Betaproteobacteria bacterium | reverse complement strand
AATTCCTGGGCGAAGCGCGCGAGCCCCGAACCCTCGCGCATCGCGGGCGTGATGCCGACCAGACGCGCGTCGAGCTTCGCCATGTCGCACAGCCATTCGCCGAACACCTGGGTGTAGGTCGGCTTGCCGCCGCTCGCTTTCTTGATCCCTTGGGCGGGATCGAACTTGCCCGGCCCGTGGTAGAGCACCGGGTCGGCCTCGGCGAGCTTGTAGCCCTGGCCTTTCTTCGTGACCACGTGCAGGAACTGCGGGCCTTTCAGCTCCTTGATGTTCTTAAGGGTCGGAATGAGCGAGTCGAGGTCGTGGCCGTCGATGGGACCGACGTAGTTGAACCCGAATTCCTCGAAGAGCGTCGACGGCACCACCAGGCCCTTGGCGTGCTCCTCCACTTTTTTCGCGAGCTCGAGCAGCGGCGGCATGGCGCCGAGAACCTTCTCGCTATGAGGCGCGCGAGATAGCGGTTCATCGCTCCGACCGCCGGCGAAATCGACATGTCGTTGTCGTTGAAGATCACGAGCAGGTCGGTATCCATCACGCCGGCGTTGTTGAGGGCCTCGAAGGCCATTCCCGCGGACATGGCGCCGTCGCCGATCACCGCCACCACGTGGTGCTTCTCCCCTTTCAGCTTCGCGGCCTGCGCCATGCCGAGCGCGGCGCTCACCGAGGTGCTCGAATGCGCGGTGCCGAAAGTGTCGTACTCGCTCTCGCTGCGGCGCGGGAAGCCCGATATGCCGCCGATCATGCGCAGCCTCGCCATCGCCTCGCGGCGGCCGGTGAGGATCTTGTGCGGGTAGGTCTGGTGTCCGACGTCCCAAACGATGCGGTCGCGGGGCGTGTTGAAGACGTAATGCAGCGCGATGGTCAGCTCGACCGTTCCCAGATTGGAGGACAGGTGGCCGCCCGTCTGGCTGACCGATTCGAGAATGAAGGTGCGAAGCTCCTCGGCGAGCCGCTGCAGCCCGCGGCGGTCGAGCTTGCGCAGCGCCGCCGGATCGTCGATGGTCTTCAGCAGCTCGTACGCGCCCGGATCGTACTCGGTCGATCCGGCCCCCGGGGCCTTGCCGGGCAGATCCGCTTGTCCGATTGCGCTCATGGGGGCAATTATCCGTCAATTCGGCGAAGCCCGTCGCCAGGCTCATTCATTTAGAACTTGCGCAGGACGATAAAATCCGCGAGCTCCGAGAGCCGTCGCGCGCCGCCGCCCAAGTCCGACAACGCGGCCTGAGCCTCTTCGCGCAATTCCTCGGCGAGCGCCTTGGCGCGCGCGAGCCCGAGCGCCGAGACGTAGGTCGGCTTGTTGTTCGCCGCGTCCTTGCCGACGGTCTTGCCGAGCGTCGCGGTCGAGGACTCCTGGTCGAGCACGTCGTCGACCACCTGATACGCGAGGCCCACGCATTTTGCGTAGTGATCGAGGCGCGCAAGCTGCGCCGGCGCGAGCGTGTTCGAGCAGCGCGCGCCGAGCGCCACCGACGCCCGGATCAGCGCGCCGGTCTTGTGGATGTGCATGTGCTCGAGCTCGGGCAACGTCAAGGTCCGGCCCACGCTCGCCAGGTCGATCGCCTGCCCCCCCGCCATGCCGCGGCTGCCGCAGGCGATCGCGAGGATCTTCGCCATTTCCACCTGAATCGCGGGATCATCCGAGAGCTTATGCTCGGCGAGCAATTGAAACGCGAGCGATTGCAGGCTATCGCCCACGAGCAACGCGGTCGCGACGTCGAACTCGACGTGGCAAGTCGGCTTGCCGCGCCGAAGCACGTCATCGTCCATGCACGGAAGGTCGTCGTGCACCAGCGAGTAGGTATGAATGTATTCGACCGCGCAGGCCGCGATCACGAGCCGCAGCGGATCCGCGCGGGCGGGATCGTCTGCGGCGGCTTCTCCCGCCGCGAACACTAGCAGGGGGCGTACCCGTTTGCCTCCGCCCAGCGCCGCGTAGCGCATCGCTTCGTGCAGGCGCTGCGGCGCGATGCTCGCTTGGGGCAGAAAACGCTCCAGCGCCGCCTCGACCCGTGCCTGGACCTTCGCCATCCAGGCGGTGAATTCACTTGTCGTCGTCGGCACCGGGGAAATTTTTCAGCGTATTTTCTTCGAGCACCTTTACCTCCTGCTGCGCCCGGGCGAGCACCCCCTGGCAGTACTGAGCGAGCTCCAGGCCGCGCTTGTGCGCAGCAAGGGACTGCTCCAGGGTCATCTTCCCCGACTCCATGCTGGAGACGATCTTCTCCAGCTCGGCGAGGGCCGCTTCGAAGCTTTCGGGCTGATCGGTCTTGGCGGATTTTGCGCTCATGGCGTCGCGCTCGGTCGGGAACCGGCAAAATAGCCCATGAGGGAAAGCCGGTCAAATCGCCTAGGCCGGCCCCTAAAAATCCCTGGTGCCCCCGGGAAAAAAGGGCTAGAATCGCGCGCATTTTATTGGCCGCCCTTTAGGAGCCCCTCGGCCGCATGTCAGATCTGCCCAGTTCGCGAACACTCAAACCCAACGCCTCGCAGCTTCCGGTTTCCTGGTATTTCGATCCTCGAGTTTTCCAGCTCGAGCAAGAGTTGCTCTTCGCGACCGGTCCGAAGTATGTGGGCCACGAGCTGATGGTGCCCAACGCGGGCGACTACCATACTCTCGCCTGGATGGACCACGGCAAGGTGCTCGTCAGAAACGCCCGCGGGATAGAGCTCCTGTCGAACGTATGCCGCCACCGCCAGGCGATCCTGCTCGAGGGCCGCGGCAACGCGCAGAACATCGTCTGCCCGCTCCACCGCTGGACCTACGACATGCAGGGCGAGCTGCTCGGCGCGCCGCATTTCCCCGAGAACCCTTGCCTGAACCTCGGAACGACGCCGCTGCAGAGCTGGCGCGGCCTCTTGTTCTCGGGCAACCGCGATGTTGCAAAGGACCTCGCGTCCCTGTCGATCGCCGACCAGTTCGACTTCTCCGGCTACATGCTCGACCGCGTCATGACCCTGGAGCTCGAGCAGAACTGGAAGACCTTCATCGAGGTGTATCTCGAGGATTACCACGTCGTGCCCTTCCACCCGGGGCTCGGCAATTTCGTCACCTGCGACGACCTGAAGTGGGAGATCGCCGACACCTTCTCGGCGCAGACCGTGGGCGTGAAGGACGGATTCGCCAAACCGGGAACGCCTGCTTACGCGAAGTGGCACGAGGCGCTCACGCGCTACCTCGACGGCAAGCCCGCGAAGCAAGGCGCCATCTGGTTCCTCTACTACCCGAACGTCATGCTCGAGTGGTACCCGCACGTGCTCGTCGTGAGCACGCTGCTGCCGCGCTCGCCGACGCACACCACCAACGTCGTCGAGTTCTACTACCCCGAGGAGATCGTGCTCTTCGAGCGCGACTTCATCGCCGCCGAACAGGCGGCGTACATGGAGACCGCAGACGAGGACGACATCATCGCCAAGCGCATGGACCGCGGCCGGCGGGCGCTGTGGGAGCGCGGCGACAACGAAGTCGGGCCGTACCAGTCACCGATGGAAGACGGCATGATGCACTTCCACGAGTATCTGAAGCGCGGGCTGGCCGGGCACCTCTGAGAAGGTCCGCCGCCGCCCGAGTTAAGATGGCGGCATGATTCTCACGGCGTTGGTCGGAACGGACGTTCTCTCGCAGCATCTCTCCGATCCGGACTGGGTGGTCTT
>VBDM01000230.1 GCA_005881355.1 Betaproteobacteria bacterium | reverse complement strand
CGCTTCGTTCATTTCGTCCCGTCACCCGAGCGGCTCTCTGGAGACGTCGAGCTTCCCGACGCCGGCGCGCGCGGCTTCGTCCTGCAGGGGGTCGATCTCGGCGGCGCTGTACGGAATGCCGCTCCTCGCGCGCTTTTCCTCCTCGCGCGCCTCGAGCTCGCCGGGCAGCAGGATCTCGTCGAAGCCTTCCGCCTTCGGGCATGCGCGCACGCGCTCGACCAGGGTGTCCATGCGCGAGCGATACTCTTTTTTCGACACGAACAGGTCCGGCCTCATCGCGAGGAAGAAGTGTCCCACGTTCTGCGGCCGGTCGAACACCTTGTACTGGTCGGCGACGTCTCCGGCGCAGGCCGCGCCCGAGAGCACGCCGCCGAAGATGTCCATCAGCATCGAGAGGCCCGAGCCTTTCGGCCCGCCGATCGGCAGCACCACGCCCTTCAGCGCCTCCGTCGGATCGGTGGTGGGGCGGCCTTGCGCGTCGAGCGCGTAGCCGAGGGGAATTCTCTCGCCGCGCTTCTCGGCCAGCCGGATCTTGCCGCGCGCCGCGACCGCGGGCGACATGTCGAGCACGAAGGGCGCGAGCTTTCCCCCCGGTGCGCCCGCCGCGAGCGGGCTCGTGCCGAGGAGGGGCTCGCGGCCGCCCCAGGGCGGCATGGCGCGCGAGGCGTTGGTGAAGACGAGCGCAACGAAACCCGCGTCGAGGGCCTGCAGCACGTAGGAGGCGGCCATGCCGAAGTGAGTGCTCCTGCGCGCCGACACGACGCCGATCCCCGATCTGCGCGCCAGCGAAATCGCCTCGGCCATGGCGCGCGTGCCGATCACGAATCCGAAGCCGTTCTGGCCGTCGAGCGCCGCCGCCGCGGGCGTCAACCGTTTCGGGAAAAGCCTCGGCTTCGGATTGACGAGGCCGCGGCGCACGCGGTCGAGATAGCCGGGCAGGCGCACCAGGCCGTGCGTGTCCACGCCGCGCAGGTCGGCGCGCACCAGGCACGCCGCGATCGTCGCGGCGTCCTTCTTCGGCACGCCGTGGGCGGCGAGCAGCGCTCTTGCGAACGCGTCGGCCTCGTCGTGCTCGACGAAAACGCGCTCGCTCATCGCGGCGCGATCTCGTGCACCTGCTTCGCGCGCGCGCTCGACTCGGCCAGCAGAAACGCAAGATCGGTGCCGGTGGAGACGTAGCGCGCGCCCATCTTCACGAACTCGGCGGCGAGCTTGGGGCGGGTCGCGAGCCCGCCCACGCCGACGTGCTTGCCGTGCTTGCGGCACGCTGCGATCGTGCGCGCATAGGCCTCGCGCACGCGCTCGTGCTCGTACTGGCCGGCGAGACCCATATCGGCGAGGAGATCGTTGGTGCCCATCAGCACCATGTCCACGCCTTCGACTGCGGCGATCTCGTCGGCTCTTTCGATCGCGTCGGCGGTCTCGAACTGCACGACGACCATGGTCGCCTCGTTCATGGCCGCGTTCGCCTCGGCGGCAGGAAACGTCCGGTAGTGCAGGTGCGGCAGCGCGCCTCCGGCGGAGCGCTCGCCGCAGGGGGGATATTTCGCGAAGGCGACGACCTCGCGCGCCTCTTGCGCCGAGCGGATGTGCGGCGCGATCACGCCGAGCGCGCCCCCGTCGAGCGCCCGCGAGACGTGCTCGGGCCGGGTGCTCGGAACGCGAACGAAGGGCGCGATGCCGATCTCGAGCGCCGCGATGCAGATCTGGCTCGCCGTCTCGAGCGAAAGGCTCGAGTGCTCGACGTCCACGTAGATGGAATCGAAGCCGGCCGTCTTCGCGATGCGCGCGATCTCGATCGAGCGCACCAGGCGCACCGTCATCGACGAGACGACCTCGCCGCGCGCAAGCTTCTCTTTGACGTTGTTGCGCACGACTTCGCTCGGACGTCCGGACATGACGTTTCTCCCTGGCGACTATTGTATGCTGGCGCGGACGGGAAAATCCGGGCTTGCCTGGACCGGAAAGACTATGCGCTACGATATCGTAATCCGCGGCGGCACGGTGTTCGACGGCGGCGGCTCGCCGGGCGAGCGCGCCGACGTCGCGATACGCGAAGGCCGGATCGCGGCGGTCGCGCCGGCGCTCTCGGGCGACGCGTCACGTGCGATCGACGCCGAAGGTCTCGCCGTCGCGCCGGGCTTCATCGACATCAAGACGCACTCGGATTTCACGCTTCCGATCAATCCGCGCGCCGAGAGCAAGGTGCGCCAGGGCGTCACCACCGAAATCGTCGGCCACTGCGGATTCTCGGTGGCGCCGTGCCTGCCCGGGAAAGTCGAGCTGCTGAAGGGCTACCTTGCGCCGAGCGCGCCGTGGCTGCCGTTCCGCGAGCTCGATTTTCCCGAGTACCTCGACACTTTTCCGGCAACCTCCGTCAACGCCGGCATGCTCGTCGGGCACAACACGCTGCGGCTCATGGTGATGGGGATGGAGGAGCGCGCGCCCACGAATGGCGAGCTCGGGCGCATGAGCGGGCTCCTCGAGGAGGCGCTCAGCGCCGGGGCGCTCGGCATGTCGAGCGGGCTTTTCACCGCGCCGGGCTCCTACGCGAAGCCCGAAGAGATGGTCGCGCTGGGGCGCGTGCTCAAGCGCCACGACGCGCTTTACTTCACGCATCTGCGCGACGAATCGAACGGCGTGCTCGAAGCGCTCGAGGAGGCGATCGATCTGGGCGAGACCTGCGGAATCCACGTGCAGGTCGTGCACTTCAAGTGCTCGGGCACCGACAACTGGGGAAAGGTCTCGAAGGCGCTCGCGATGCTGGAGGCCGCACGGCAGCGCGGCGTCGCTGTCGACTGCGACGCCTATCCGTATACAGCGGGAAGCAACCCGCTCAAGAACATCCTGCCGCAGTGGGTGCAGGCGGGCGGGGTCGGGACGATGCTCGAGCGCCTGAAGCTCCACGAGACGCGCGCCCGCATCCGCGCGGACATCGCGGCTCATGGCTTGAATAACTGGGGGCGGATCGAATCGTGGGACGCCGTGCGAATTTCGATCACGCCGAACCTCCCGCAATTCGCCGGGCGCACGATTGCGCAGCTCGCGGCGGAGCGCGGGAAAGATCCCGTGATCGAAGACAAGGGCGCGACCCGCGTGCTAGTGACTTCGATCTCGGAGGACGACGTGCGGGAGCTGATCCGCTCTCCGAAGGCGCTCGTCGGCTCGGACGGCAACTGCGTCGCCACCACCGGTGTCACCAGCCAGGGCATGCCGCACCCGCGCTTCTACGGGACTTTCCCGCGCGTGCTGGGACGCTACGCGCACGAGGAGAAGCTCGTGCCGCTCGAGCTCGCGATCCACAAGATGACCGGAGCGACGGCGCAGGCCTTGAAGCTCGCCGACCGCGGTTATTTGCGCGAAGGCATGCGCGCCGACGTCACGGTCTTCGATCCGGCAGACTTCATGGACCGGGCGACCTACGAAAACCCGCACCAGTATCCGAGCGGCGCGCGCACGACGGTGATCGTGAACGGCGCAGTAGTGGTCGACGCGGCGAGGCACACCGGAGCGCTGCCCGGGAAGGTGCTGCGGCGAACGGCGGAGGGCGTCGTAC
Organism: Betaproteobacteria bacterium; assembly: GCA_005881355.1. Taxonomy (GTDB): domain Bacteria; phylum Pseudomonadota; class Gammaproteobacteria; order Burkholderiales; family SG8-39; genus VBDM01. The sequence continues at coordinate 561 of VBDM01000230.1, read as the reverse complement.
AATGAGCGCTGCCCTGCACGCGGCAAATATGATGGAAGTGAAACCCGGCGGAGAGACGCTCGGCGCGACGATCGAAGGGCTCGACCTGGCGAGGCCTCTGCCGCAGCGGGAGTTCGAGGCCGTGCTGCGCTCGCTCGGGCGATACGGGGTCATCCGCTTTCCGCGCCAGGAGCTCACGGGCCGGCAGCTCGCCGATTTCAGCGCGCGCTTCGGCCAGCTCGAGATCAACGTCGCCAACGCCTACCAGGAGCCCGGGATTCCCGAGGTGATGATCCTTTCCAACATCGTGGAGAACGGCAAGCCGATCGGCCTGGCCGACGCCGGGCAGGACTGGCACACCGACATGTCTTACAGCAACATGGCGACCGAGTTCAGCAACATGCACGCCCCCTACGACGGTCTTCCCGCCGGTCTCAAGCGAAGCCTCGAGAGCATGACGGTGCTGCACGACTTCGACAAGTTCTGGGAAGGGATGCGCCAGAAGGGCAGCAAGCGCCCGCCGCTCACCGAGGCGCAGCGCAAAGCGAAGCCTCCGGTGTCGCACCCGATTTTTCTTACGCA
>VBDM01000236.1 GCA_005881355.1 Betaproteobacteria bacterium | reverse complement strand
CGGCACCGGGTCGAGTACCAGCCGACGTACTGCACCAAATGTTCGAACCGGTCCGGAATATGGTGGCAAAGTAATTCGAGCCATTGCGCACCGGGCATCAACTGGAAATTGCGCTTCAGGCCCTTGTGCATGTGAAAGCGGTACATGACCATGCCCGCGTCCGGCAGATACGTCATCCTCTCCAGGGAAAGCGGCGCGCGCAGCACCCCGACCAGCCTCCCGACCCGACGTCCTCTCGTCCCGCGCCGGTATAATGACGCCTCGTCGCGAGCCGCGGCGCAGGCAGCCCATTGCAGCGTGAGCAAGCTCCTCCTTCTCGTCATCGCAATAGCCGTCGTCTACTTCGTGTTGACCGGTCTTGCTCGCAAGCGCCGGCAGCGCTCTGCGCCGCCTCCGGTCGAGCCGATGGTCGCTTGCGCGCATTGCGGGGTCAACGTTCCGCGCAGCGAAGCGCTTGGGGCCGCCGGCCGCTTCTTCTGCAGCGAAGAGCACCGCCGGCTCGGCGCCGGCTGAGAGGGGTCATGGCGAGCTCTGCGGTGCTCAGTTTGTCGTGGCCCCCGCAGCAGGGGGCCGTTGCGGACTCGTTCTGGGTCTCGCTCAAGTACTTCAACTTCTATCGCGTCGCGGTCGCCGCGATGTTTCTTCTCGCGGCACTTGTCTACGGCGATGACCTCGGTCTGGGCAGCCATGATCTCAATGCGTTCGTCTATACGTGCGTGGTCTATCTGGCGCTCGCGGTGGCATTTCACTTCGCGCTGCGAAAGGTGCCCGGGTATTTCAACGTCCAACTGACGCTGCACGTCGTCTCCGATATCGCGGTGGTGGTCGTGCTGATGTACGCCTCGAGCGGCATTCGCAGCGGCCTTGGCGTGATGCTGCTCATTTCCCTCGCGGGCGCGGCGCTGGTCAGCCGGGGCATGCTGGTGCTCTTCTATGCCGCGCTGGCGTCGATCGCCGTGCTCCTCGAGCAGTCATACTGGGTGCTCGTGCAGGACTCGAGCACCGCGAACTATCTCCAGCCCGGGCTGCTGTCGATCGGTTTCTTCGTCACCGCGCTCATCACCAATCAGCTCGCGCGGCGCCTGATCCTGAACGAGCGCCTCGCGCGACAACGCGGCGCCGACCTCGCCGACCAGCTGCGAATCAACCGGTTGATCAGCCGCGACGTTCAGGACGGGGTGCTGGTCGTCGACGCCAACGGCCTGGTGCACCAGCACAATCCGCGGGCGGCGGACCTGGTCGGGCGCTTCCCGCCCGAGTTGAGCCAGATCGAGGAATACTCGGAAGAGCTCGCGCACGGGCTTGCCGCCTGGCGCGCCGGCGAAGGCGCAAGCAGCGTGAACATGCGTTTTGCGGAGAGCGGGCGTCTGGTTCGCGCGCGCTTCCTGGCGGCGGGCGTGGCCGGCGGCAGCTTCAGCCTGGTGTTCCTCGAGGACTTGTCCAGGCTTCAGGAGCAGGCTCAGCAATTGAAGCTCGCGGCGCTCGGGAGGCTCACGGCCAACATCGCCCACGAGATCCGCAATCCCCTGTCGGCGATCACCCACGCGGGCGACTTGCTGCACGAAGAGCAGCGCGGGCCGCAGAAGGAACGCATAGTGCAGATCATCCGGGACAACGCGCAGCGCCTGGAGCGCATGGTGCACGACGTGCTGGAGCTTTCGCGGCGCGATCGCGTCCAGCCGGAAACGATCCGGGTGCGGCCGTACCTGCTCACGTTCATCGACGAATTCGCCCAAAACGAAACCATCCCGAGCGAGAGCTTCTCCATCGACGCCGCCGAGAACGTCCTCATGGATTTCGACCGTGCGCATCTCAACCAGGTTCTCTGGAACCTGTTGCGCAACGCCTGGAGGCACTGTCGCAAGCAGATCGGGAGCGTGCGTTTGGCGGCTTGGCGTCGGGTAAATCGAGTAGAATTGCACGTCATCGACGACGGCGAGGGCGTGGCGAGAGATCTGCAGGCGCAGCTGTTCGAGCCGTTTTTCACCACGCTTGCGAACGGCACCGGACTCGGCCTCTACATCGCGCGCGAGCTGTGCGTCGCCAACGGCGCGAGCCTTGACTATCTGGACCGTTACCAGGGCGCGGACTTCAGGATTCTATGGCAGGCACCGTAGCGAACCGGCGCGCGGAACGGCGCTCGCAACCCGTCCAGGGTGCCGTGCTGGTCGTCGACGACGAGGCGGACATCCGCGAGCTGCTCGAGCTGTCCCTCGTCCGCATGGGCCTGGCGGTCGAATGCGCCGGGTCCGTGTCGGCCGCCAAGCAACTGCTGCAATCCGGGCGGTACGACCTCTGCCTGACGGACATGCGGCTACCCGACGGCGACGGAGTGGAGCTGGTGCGTTTTATCGGCACGCAATTCGCAGACCTCCCCGTGGCCGTGATCACGGCGTTCGGCAGCACCGAGAACGCCGTCGCCGCGCTCAAGGCCGGCGCCTTCGATTATCTCACCAAGCCGCTGTCCCTCGATCAGCTTCGGGCGCTGGTCAAGTCGGCTCTCTCCCTCCCGCAACAACCCGCGGCCGCGAAAGCCGGGGAGCACGAGCTTCTCGGATCGAGCCCGGGGATCGAACAGGTGCGCCTGATGATCGAGAAGCTCGCGCGCAGCCAGGCCCCGGTCTACATCACCGGCGAGTCCGGAAGCGGCAAGGAACTCGCCGCGCGTCTCATCCATAAAAAAGGGGCGCGGCGCGACAAGGCCTTCGTGCCGGTCAATTGCGGCGCAATCCCCGAAAACCTGATGGAAAGCGAATTTTTCGGCTACAAGAAAGGCGCATTCACGGGCGCCGAGAGCGACCGCGACGGGTTCTTCCAGGCCGCCAACGCCGGTACTTTGTTCCTCGACGAAGTCGCCGACCTGCCGCTCGCGATGCAGGTGAAGCTGCTTCGCGCAATCCAGGAAAAACACGTGCGCAAGGTCGGCGCGACCTCGGAGGACTCCGTCGACGTGCGCATCATCTGCGCCACGCACCAGAATCTGGCCTCCTGCGTCGAATCCGGCAAATTTCGCCAGGACCTGTATTACCGCCTGGCGGTCATCGAGCTGAGGATGCCGCCGCTGCGGGAGTGCCGCGAGGACATCCCCGTGCTTGCCGATGCGATTCTGCGGCGTCTTTCCCGTCCCGATGGCGAGCGCTCCGTGCGGCTTTCCGAAGCGGCGAAGAAGGTCCTTGCGGGCTACGATTTTCCCGGTAACACCCGCGAACTCGAGAACACCCTGGAGCGGGCCGTCGCGCTTGCCGCGAGCGACGAAATCCAGCCCGAAGACCTTCAGCTCGCCCCCGCGACATTGGTCAGCGCCGAACCGGCGGGAACAAGCGCCAGATGGCCGCTGCAGGAATACCTGGACCGTGTCGAAAAGGAAGTCATCCTCGAGGCCCTTGAAAAAACCCGCTTCAATCGCACCGCG
>VBDM01000235.1 GCA_005881355.1 Betaproteobacteria bacterium | reverse complement strand
CACAGGTTGCCGAGGCTGATCACGTAATTACCGTGGTTCCTGAAACACTCCGGCAGCAGAAAGTCCGGCACCTTGAACGAGCCGGATTCGGTGAGAAACAAAAACCGGTCCTCGCTGGCGGGCGTTTTGAGCGGGGCGCCGAGTTCCTTCCAGTCCGGGAAGAGTTCGTCGAGCGCGCGGGGGTCCATCACCGCGCCCGAGAGAATATGCGCCCCGATCTCCGAGCCTTTCTCGATGACGCACACGCCGAGCTCGGCTGCGTTTTCCCCGGCGAGCTGCTTCAGCCGGATCGCCGCGGCAAGTCCCGCCGGCCCGCCGCCGACCACGACCACGTGGTACTGCATCGAATCGCGTGCCATGGTTTCTCCCGTTGCGTATCGAGCGCGATGCGCCTCAAATTATAATGTCGGAGTCCCGGGAGAGGAGGTCGCAAATGGCCGAAAGGCCGCTCTGGCAGCCGAACGAGGAGCGCATCGAGGAGGCGAACCTCACGCGCTTCGCGCGCCAGGCGATCCGCGACTGGAAGCTCGGCATCAACACCTACCGGGATTTCTACCGCTGGACGACGGACCGGCCTGAGCAGTTCTGGGAGTCGCTGTGGAGATTCGCCGGCGTGCGCGCGAGCCGCAAGGGGGAGCGCGTGCTCATGGACGGCGACCGGATGCCCGGGGCGAAGTGGTTTCCCGACGCGCGACTCAACTTCGCCGAGAATCTGTTGCGCCGGCGCGACGCCGCCACCGCGATGGTGTTCTGGGGTGAGGACCGCGTGAAGCGACGCCTGACGTACCGCGAGCTGTACGATCTCGTGTCGCGCACGGCGCAAGCGCTGCGCGCTCTGGGCGTGAAGCCCGGCGACCGCGTCGCCGCCTATCTCCCCAACATGCCCGAGGCGGCGGCGGTGATGCTCGCGGTCTCGAGCGTGGGCGCGATCCTGTCCACGTCCTCGCCCGATTTCGGCGTGCAGGGCGTGCTCGACCGCTTCGGCCAGATCGGCCCGGTCGTGCTCTTCGCCGCGGACGGGTATTTCTACAACGGCAAGGTCGTGGGCTCGCTCGACCGGGTGCGGGATATCGCCGCGCGGCTCCCGAGCCTCAAGCGCGTCGTCGTCGTGCCTTACGTAAGCGAGAGGCCCGATGTGTCGGCCGTCGCGGGCGCGCAACGCCTGGATGAATTCATCGCCGGGCAGCCGGGCGGAGATATCCGCTTCGAGCAGCTGCCCTTCGACCATCCGCTGTACATCCTCTTTTCCTCGGGCACGACCGGCGCGCCGAAGTGCATCGTGCACGGACAGGGCGGAACGCTGCTCAAGCACCTCTGCGAGCAGCAGCTGCACTGCGACATCCAGGCCGGCGACCGGCTCTTCTACTTCACGACGCTCGGCTGGATGATGTGGAACTGGCTGATGTCGGGGCTTGCCTCGGGGGCGACCTTGCTGCTCTACGACGGCTCGCCTTTCTTGGGAAACGGCGGAATCCTCTTCGATCTTGCCGACGCCGAAGGCGTCACGCACCTCGGCACCTCGGCGAAATTCCTCGACGCGAGCGCCAAGGCGGGCGTCACGCCCTCGAAGACGCACAAGCTCGAGCACCTGCGCACCGTGCTGTCCACGGGATCGCCGCTCGCGCCCGAAGGTTTCGACTACGTATATAGGGCGATCAAGCGCGACGTATGCCTCTCGTCGATCTCGGGCGGCACCGACATCTGCGGCTGCTTCGTGCTCGGCAATCCCATCCTGCCGGTGTGGCGCGGCGAGATCCAGTGCGAGGCGCTCGGCCTGAAAGTCGAAGTGTTCGACGAAGAGGGCCGCTCGGTGAAGGGGCGCAAGGGTGAGCTCGTCTGCACGCGGCCGTTCCCGTCGATGCCGATCGGCTTCTGGAACGACCCCGGCGGGAAGAGATATCGCGCCGCCTATTTCGAGCGCTATCCCGGCGTCTGGACCCACGGGGACTGGTGCGAAATCACCGCGCACGAAGGCGTGGTCATCTACGGCAGGTCGGACGCGGTGCTCAATCCGGGCGGCGTGCGCATCGGCACCGCCGAGATCTACCGGCAGGTGGAGCGGCTGGACGAAGTGGTGGAGTCGCTCGCCGTCGGCCAGACCTGGCCTCCGGGGGAGATCGGCGACGTGCGGATGGTGCTCTTCGTCAAGCTTCGCGAGGGGCTCGCGCTCGATGACGCGCTCGTCGCAAAGATCAAGGACCGGATTCGCACGAACACCACCCCGCGGCACGTGCCGGCGAAAGTCCTGCAGGTGCCAGACATCCCGCGCACCAAGTCGAACAAGATCGACGAGCTCGCCGTGCGCGACGTCGTGCATGGGCGGCCGGTGAAGAACCTCGAGGCGCTCGCCAATCCCGAGGCGCTCGAGCATTTCAGGAACCGCCCGGAGCTGCTGAATTAGCCGGGCGAAACTGGGGTCGCCCTCAAACCGCCGCGAAACGGGTTTGAGCGCGGCGGTTCTTAGATGGCCAAGTATGTGTTCGTGTCGGGCGGAGTGGTTTCCTCTCTGGGGAAGGGGATAGCCGCCGCCTCCCTCGCCGCGATCCTCGAATCGCGCGGCATCAAGGTCACTCTCCTCAAGCTCGACCCGTACATCAACGTCGATCCCGGCACGATGAGCCCTTTCCAGCACGGGGAGGTGTTCGTCACCGAGGATGGCGCCGAGACCGACCTCGACCTCGGCCACTACGAGCGCTTCCAGTCGGCGAGGATGCACCGGAACAACAATTTCACCACCGGCCAGATCTACGACTCGGTGATCAGGAAGGAACGCCGCGGGGACTACCTCGGACGCACGGTGCAGGTGATCCCGCACGTCACCGACGAAATCAAATCGTACATCGCGCGCGGCGCGGGCGACGCGGAAGTGGCGATCGTCGAGATCGGCGGCACCGTGGGCGACATCGAGTCGCTGCCGTTCCTCGAAGCGGTGCGGCAGATGGGCCTGGAGCTGGGCGCGCACAACACCTGCTACGTCCATCTGACGCTCGTGCCTTTCATCAAGAGCGCGGGCGAGATCAAGACCAAGCCCACGCAGCACTCGGTGAAGGAGCTGCGCGGGATCGGGATCCAGCCCGATGCGCTGCTGTGCCGCTCCGACCGGCCGATCCCCGACGAGGAGAAGAAGAAGATCGCGCTGTTCACCAACGTCCAGGCGAACGCCGTGATCTCGGTGTGGGACGCGGATTCGATCTACAGGATTCCCTGGATGCTGCACCAGCAGATGCTCGACGAGATCGTCTGCCACAAGCTCGCCATCATCGCCAAGCCCGCCGATCTCAGGGCCTGGAAGAAGCTGGTCGAAGCGCTCGAGCATCCGCAGCGCGAGATCACCATCGCCATGGTCGGCAAGTACGTCGATCTGACCGACTCCTACAAGTCCCTCAACGAAGCGCTGGTCCACGCGGGAATCCATGCGCGCAGCAAAGTCAACATCCGTTACGTCGATGCGGAGACGATCGAGAAGGAAGGCATCGGCGCGCTCCTGAAAGGCGTGGACGCGGTGCTCGTGCCCGGCGGATTCGGCAAACGCGGAGTCGAGGGGATGATGAAAGCGATCCAATACGCGCGCGAGAACAAGGTGCCGTATCTGGGAATCTGCCTGCGCATGCAGCTCGCGGTGATCGAGTTCGCGCGCAACGTCGTCGGCCTCGCGGGCGCCAACTCGACCGAGTTCGACCGCGATACGCCGCATCCGGTGATCGCGCTCGTGGCCGAATGGCAGGACCGCGACGGCCGCATCGAGCGCCGCGACGAAAAATCCAATCTGGGCGGCACGATGCGCCTGGGCGCTCAGGGCGCCGCGCTCGAATCCGGGAGCGTCGCGCGCAAAGTCTACGGCGCGGAGGTGATCAACGAACGCCACCGCCACCGCTACGAAGTCAATAACCAGTACATGCAGCGGCTCAAGGACAAGGGCCTGCGCGTATCCGGAGTCACCCAGCGCGAGCAGCTGTGCGAAATGATCGAGCTGCCTTCCCATCCCTGGCTGATCGGCTGCCAGTTCCACCCCGAGTTTACGTCGACGCCGCGCGCCGGCCATCCGCTTTTCACGGCCTTCGTCGAAGCCGCCCTGCAATACCAGGCCGGCAAGACGAAAACTGCCATCGCGGCATGAAGCTTTGCGGATTTGAGGCCGGCCTCGACAAGCCCCTGTTTCTGATCGCCGGCCCCTGCGTCGTCGAATCGCGCCAGCTTGCCCTCGATACGGCGGGCGTTCTCAAGGAAATCTGCAGCGACGCGGGCGTTCCGTTCATCTACAAGTCGTCCTACGACAAGGCGAACCGCAGCTCGGGGAAATCTTTCCGCGGGCTGGGCATGGACAAGGGCCTCGAGATCCTCGGCGAAGTGAAAAGGAAAGTCGGCGTGCCGGTGCTGACCGACGTCCACGATAAGGAAGACGTCGCCGAAGTCGCAAGCGCGGTCGACGTGTTGCAGACCCCGGCTTTTCTTTGCCGCCAGACCGATTTCATCCATGCCGTCGCCGCCGCGGGAAGGCCGGTCAACATAAAGAAGGGCCAGTTTCTGTCGCCTGCGGAAATGAAGAACGTCGTGGAGAAGGCGCGCGAGGCGAGCGGAGCCGACAACATCCTCGTGTGCGAGCGCGGCGCCTCGTTCGGCTACAACAACCTCGTCTCCGATATGCGCTCGCTCGCGATCATGCGCGAGACCGGGTGTCCGGTAGTGTTCGACGCCACCCATTCGGTGCAGCTCCCCGGCGGGCAGTGGACATCCTCGGGCGGCCAGCGCGAGTTCGTTCCGGTGCTTGCCCGGGCGGCGGTCGCGAGTGGCATCGCGGGCCTGTTCATGGAGACACACCCCGATCCGGACAGGGCCATGTCGGACGGCCCGAACGCCTGGCCGCTCGAGAGGATGAAGGAACTGCTGCAGACGCTCAAGGCGCTCGATGCGCTCGTCAAGCAGCGGGGATTTGCCGAGCAGAAACTGAAAGCGCACAACAAGGGCGGATAAATGAGCTCGATCGTCGATGTCGTCGCAAGGGAGATTCTCGACTCGCGGGGCAACCCGACCGTGGAAGCGGACGTGCTGATCGAATCCGGGGTGATGGGCCGCGCCGCCGTGCCCTCGGGGGCCTCCACGGGCAGCCGCGAAGCGTTGGAGCTCCGCGACAAAGACAAGGCTCGCTACGCCGGCAAGGGCGTGCTTAAGGCGGTCGAGCACGTCAACACCGAGATCTCCGAAGCGATCATGGGCCTGGACGCGCAGGAGCAGAGCTTCATCGACAAGACGCTCATCGAGCTCGATGGAACCGAAAACAAATCGCGGCTCGGCGCGAACGCGATTCTCGCGGTCTCCATGGCGGTGGCTAAGGCCGCGGCCGAGGAGTCGGGCCTGCCGCTGTACCGCTACTTCGGCGGTTCCGGGGGCATGCAGATGCCGGTGCCGATGATGAACGTGATCAACGGCGGCGCGCATGCGAGCAACAATCTCGACATCCAGGAGTTCATGATCGTGCCGGTCGGCGCGGCGAGCTTTCGCGAGGCCCTGCGCTGCGGCGCCGAGGTGTTTCACGCTCTCAAGGGCCTTCTCGAGAGCAAGCGCCTTTCGACGACCGTCGGCGACGAGGGCGGATTCGCCCCGAACCTCCCGAGCAACGAAGCGGCCCTGCAGCTGGTGCTCGAGGCGATCGACCGCGCAGGGTATCACGCCGGCACGAATGTCGCGCTCGCGCTCGATTG
>VBDM01000234.1 GCA_005881355.1 Betaproteobacteria bacterium | reverse complement strand
CTCGAGCGCCCGGATTACGGCGGTGAGTTCCATACGGTTGTTGGTGGTATTGGGTTCGCCACCGAAAAGTTTCCTCTTGTCCCCGCCCGCTTTGACCAGCGCACCCCATCCGCCAGGGCCCGGGTTGCCCTTGCAGGCACCGTCCGTATAAATGCGAACGACTTCAGCGCTGCCCGCGTTTTTCGACATGCAGTCCGTTTTCCCTCTGCGTCACCGGGGCCAGGGCCTCCTTGGGGGCGCGCTTGTCGCGCCAGTTCGGGGTCACCAGGCGCATCCCGGCGACGCGTTTCACCGCGCGAACGACGTAGACGCCGCCGCAGATCGGCCACCAGCGGTCTCCCGCCTTCTCCATGAAGCCGAAGCGCTCTAGCCATCGCCCTTGGGAAAAGGGCGGCGCGTAGCAGCCGAAGCGTCCGCCGTTCAGCTCGAATCCGAGCAGCGCCAGCCAGTCCTTGAGCCGCAGCAAGCCGATGAACCTTCCGCACCAGGGGACCTGCCGCCTGTCCCAGCGCAGCGCGCGCGCTGCGCCCCACAGCGACAGCGGATTGAATCCGGAAATGACGATGCTGCCCTCGGGCATCAGCACGCGCTCGGCCTCGCGCAGGATCGCGTGCGGCTTCGGGCTGAACTCCAGCACGTGCGGCAAGGCGAGCAGGTCGATGCTCTGCGAGGCAAGCGGCAGCTGCACGGGCTCGGAGCGCAGGCCGCAGCCCGGCTCGAGCCCGGCGCGGACTTTGAGGGGGATACGCGATTCGCGCAGGAAATCAAGGCCCGGAAGCCCGAGCTGCACCGCGTTGAAGCCGAACACGTCCTCGACCGCCGCGTCGAATTGCCCGCGCTCCCAGGCGAGCACGTATGAGCCCTTGGGCGTCTCGAACCAATCCGCTAGCATTGACCTTTTCGTCGCCTGCAGCACGTTCAACCACCATGCCCGAAAACAAATTCCAAGTCATCCCCTTGCGCGCCTTCAAGGACAACTATGTCTGGACGCTGCGCGACGCCAAAGTCGCCGCCGTGGTCGACCCGGGCGAGGCGCAGCCCGTCCTGGATTATGTGGCAGCCGAGAAGCTGCAGCTGGTCGCGATCCTCGCCACGCATCACCACCAGGATCATGTGGGGGGCATCGAGGAGCTTCGCCGAAGGCACCCGGTCCCCGTTTACGGTCCGCGGGGCGAGCCGATCAGTACGCTTACGCATCCGGTCGGCGGGGGAGCCAAGGTCGCCATCGAGGAACTGGGGGTGTCTTTCGAGGTGCTGGACATTCCCGGTCACACTCGCGCGCACATCGCCTATTATGGGGCAAACATGTTGTTCTGTGGCGACACGCTGTTCGCCTGCGGATGCGGGCGCGTGTTCGAAGGCACTCCGCGGCAGCTGTACGCATCGCTCGAGAAGCTCATGGCGCTGCCCGACGACACGCTCGTCTATTGCGGACACGAATATACGCTGGCGAACATCGGCTTCGCCAAGACCGTGGAGCCGGACAACGCCGCGCTGCTCGAGCGCGAGGCGAGCGACGCTCAGGCGAGGCGGGAGCGCCGCCCGACGTTGCCTTCGACGATCGGGCGCGAAAAGGCGACCAACCCCTTCCTGCGGGTGACGAGGCCCGCGGTCGTCGAATCGGCGAACAAGTACCTGGGGAGGCGCGTCAGCGACCCGGCGGGAGTTTTCGCGGCGCTGCGCGAGTGGAAGAACCAGTTCTGATGAACGAAACCGCCCGCCCGGTCATGCGTTATATGAACCCGAGACGCCCGATGCATCCCCGCGGAAAAAGTCTTTCTGAATCGACTACTTGCTTGACCGACGGTGCAAGCTTGGCTACCATCGCGACTTTCGCGCAGGAAGGGAGGAAGCCCGTTGGCTGCGAAGCTCAGTGAGCTGCTTGCGTCAACAGCGGTATGCGCGCTGGCTGCGGCCTGCTCGCAAATCCCCTGGGATTCCGCCCCGGAGTCTGTCGCCAAAGAGGAAGCTTCGCCGGCTGCGACTCTGCCGTCCGGTTCGGCCCCGGCAGCGCCGCCGGCATCGACCGCAGCGCGTTCCCCGGCTGTCGTTACAGCTCCCGCCGCAGCTGCAGCTCCCGCCGCCGTGACCGGCCCGGACCCCGCCGGCCCGAAAGCAGCCGCGATCGCTGCGCCGCCGATCGGAAAACCGCAGGAAGCCAAAGATCCCCAGGCTTCACACGCGGTCGATCTCGCGCGCCCCGCCGACGATCTCTGGGAGCGCATCCGCAACGGCTTCGCGATCGCCGATCTCGACGGCCCGCGCGTGCGCGAGCGCGAGCGCTGGTACGCGGGCCAGCCCGACTATCTCAAGCGCATGGTCGAGCGCAGCAAGCTCTATCTCTACTACATCATCGAGGAAGTCGAAAAGCGCGGCATGCCGAGCGAGATCGCGCTTTTGCCCATGGTCGAGAGCGCGTTCAACCCCATGGCGTACTCGCGCTCGCATGCCTCGGGCCTTTGGCAGTTCATCCCCTCGACCGGCAAGAGGCACCAGCTGAGCCAGAACTGGTGGGCCGACGCGCGCCGCGACGTGATCGCCTCCACCGACGCCGCGCTCGACTACCTGCAGACCCTCTACGAGCTGCACGGCGACTGGCACCTCGCGCTCGCGTCCTACAACTTCGGCGAAAACGGCGTGGCGCGGGCGATCCGGAGAAACGAGGCCAGGGGGCTGCCGACCGACTACCAGAGCCTGAAGATGCCGCTCGAGACGCGCGGCTACGTGCCGAAGCTCCAGGCGCTGAAGAACATCATCACGAATCCTCAGGCGTTCGGCGTCAGCCTCGAGCCGATCCCGAACGAACCCTACTTCGCGGCCCTTCCCGCCGGGAAGGACATCGACGTCCGCCTGGCGGCGAAGCTCGCCGAGATGTCGGTGGAAGAGCTGATCGCGCTCAACCCGGCGCTGAACCGTCCCGTGATCTCCGGCCCCCACACGCAGACGCTGGTGCTGCCGGCCGACCGCGTGGACGCGTTCCGGAGGAACCTCGACGCCTACGACCAGCCGCTCACCTCGTGGGAGCCGTATACGATGAAGAAGGGAGACAGCCTAGACCGGCTCGCCGCGAAGCACGGCATCGCACTTGCGAAGCTCAAGCTCGCGAACGGCATCACTTCAAGGACGAAGATCGGGCCGGGCTCCCAGTTGCTGCTGCCCGTCAAGGGGTCGGACGCCGCCGCCGAGCCCCTTCCCGCAGTGTTCCGCCAGCCGGTGCCGCCCGCGCGGCGCGGCGGGCTCTTGCACATCGTGAGAAAAGGCGAAACCTGCGCCGCTGGAACCACATCGGCGTGCTGACCACGGGCCAGAAGCTCATCATCTACGGACGCGGGTCCGGCGGGACGCGCAAGCCGGTCCAGCCGGTCAAGATCTCGGCTGCTCGGCCGAAGCAGAACGCGATCACGGCCCTCTTTCCTTAAGAACCGAATCCAGACGGGCTTCCGCACTTTTGAATCGCGCGAAATCTACGGGGCGCACCGACCTGCGCCCGCGCAAAAGTCGCTAATGATTGCTCGCCGTGCTGCTTTTCCATGTCACCGCGAACAAGCCGGCGGCAACGACCGCGGCATTTTCGATGGTCGAAGTAGTCGACCGGGTTCCGCCTGTATCCTTGGGCCCCGCGCCGCGCGCCGCTGCGCCCGCCGCTCCTGCGCTCGCCGCACCGGATTTCGGTGACTTTTCCTGACCGAATGCGGCCGGCATGACCCCGAGCAAGAGCAAAAAGACGCAGCCGAGCATCCTGCCGGCGTTCATGGCGGCTGCGCGCCGTTCTACGCGAGCTTGACGTTCTTCAGCGGCAGGCTGCGTACGGGCTTCCCGGTCGCCGCGTGGACCGCGTTCATCACGGCCGGCGCCACCACGGAGATCGTCGGCTCGCCCACGCCACCCCAGAAGTCGTACGAAGGCACGATCACGGTCTCGACCTTCGGCATCTCGGCCAGCCGCAGGAGCAGATAGTTGTGGAAGTTCGACTCCCGCATGCAGCCGTTTTCGACCGTGCACTCGCCGTAGAAGGTCGCGCTCAGACCATAGACGACCGAGCCTTCGACCTGCGCGGCGATCTGCTGCGGATTGACCGCATGGCCGCAATCGATCGCGAGCACCATGCGATGAACCTTGACCCTGCCCTCGCCGCTCACCGAGACCTCCGCGACGGCCGCCGAATAGCTGCCGTAGCCCATGAACTGCGCTATACCGCGATGCACGCCCGCGGGCAGCGGCTTGCCGTAATCCGCCTTCTCCGCCGCTGCGTTCAGGACGGCCAGATGCTTCGGGTGCTTCGCCATGAGCTCACGGCGGAATTGGAGCGGATCCTTGCCCGCCGCGCGCGCCACTTCGTCCATGAAGCACTCGAGGTACACGCTGTTCTGGTTGGTGTTGACGCCGCGCCAGGGGCCCACCGGCACGTGCGTGTTGCGCATCGCGTATTCGATGAGGAGATTGGGCACGGTGTAACCGAACTGCGCGTCGCCGGGCTCCTTGTACAGTCCCTGCAACTGGCGCACGTCCTTGCCGTCCTTGATCGCACCCGGATTGAGGTACGCGTTGATCGATTGTCCCGACACGCGGATGTGCATGCCGACGAGCTTGCCGCTCTCGTCGAGTCCCGCGGAGAGCTTGCACTGCGAGATCGGCCGGTAGAAGTCGTGCGCCATGTCCTCCTCGCGGCTCCAGATCAGCTTCACCGGCACGCCCGGGAACTGCTTGGCGATGGCGACCGCCTGGCGCGTGTAATCCTGCGTGCCGCCGCGCCGGCCGAAACCGCCGCCGAGAACGTGCTTGTGCACCTCGCATTTCTCGAGCGGCAGTCCGGACTCCTCGGACGTGACGGCGAGCGCGGCCTCCGCGCTCTGGGTCGGCACCCACACCTCGGCGCTGTCCGCGGTCACCTTCGCCGTGCAATTGTTGGGCTCCATCGTAGCGTGCGCGAGGAAGGGCGTGCTGTAGATCGCTTCGACTTTCCTCGCGGCGCCTGCGATGGTCTTCAATGCATCGCCGCCATCCTGCCAGGAAGCGAACGGCTCGTTCGTCGCGGTGAGGCCTTCCCTCAGGCGCTCGGCGATGATCGCGCTCGATTGCGACGCGCCGGAGCCTTCGTCCCAGACGACGGGCAGGGCCGCGAGCGCCGACTTGGCGTGCCACCAGGTATCGGCGACCACCGCAACGGCGGCGTCGTTCACCTTGACCGCGCGGCGCACCCCGGGCATTCCCGAAATCTTCGCCTCGTCGTAGCCGACGAGCTTGCCCCCGAACACGGGGCTTGCCTTCACGGCCGCGTGCAGCATGCCCGGCAGCTTCAGATCAATCGCATAAACCAGGCTGCCGTTGAGCTTCATGGCGGTGTCGAGCCGCTTGATCGGCTTGCCGGCTATCCTCCAGTCTTTCGGGTCCTTGAGCTTGATACTCTTCGCGTCCGGAGGCGTGAGCTTCGCCGCCGCCGCCGCGACCTTGCCGTAGCTCGTCTTGCGGCCTGAGGCCGCGTGCGTGATGACGCCGTCGGCGACGGTAAGCTCGCCCGCCGGGACCTTCCATTGATCGGCTGCGCCGCCCCGGCGCACATAGTCCTGCGAGGTGCGGATGCCGCGGCTGCCGCCGGTCGCCATCTCGCCCCAGATGCGCTTGCGCGCGAGGTTCTGGCCGGGACTGACCCATTCCACGGCCACTTTCTTCCAGTCGCACTCGAGCTCCTCGGCGACGAGCTGAGCGAGGCCGGTCTCCGTGCCCTGCCCCATCTCCGAGCGCGCGATGCGAATCACGCAGGTGTCGTTGGGCTTCACCACGACCCAGGCGTTGATTTCTGTGCCGGCTTTCGCAGCGGTCGCGGCCTCGGCCGCTCCCATGAAAGGCAGGTTGAATCCGAGCGCGAGGCCGCCGCCCGCCGCTGCTGAGCCGACGATGAACTTGCGGCGCGATAGATTGGTGGCGCTGATTCTCTTTGTCATGATCGTCTCCTAGGCCTTCTTCGCCATGCCGGCCGCCATGTGTACGGCAGCCCGGATGCGCTGATAGGTGCCGCAGCGGCAGATGTTGGTCATCGCCTCGTCGATGTCGGCGTCGGTCGGCTTCGGTTTCTTCCTGAGGAGAGCTG
>VBDM01000229.1 GCA_005881355.1 Betaproteobacteria bacterium | reverse complement strand
CCGCTCGCGATCCTCGCGCGGCAGACCAAGCGCGCGCGCCTCTTGACGCTCGGCTACCCGATCGCCAACCGCCTCGATCCGGTGCGCGTCGCCGAGGAGTTCGCGATGATCGACGTGATCTCGCGCGGGCGCCTGGAGATGGGCCTGGTGCGCGGCGTGCCCTACGAGGTGCCGCTCTCGGTGCGCTCGGCGGTCGGCCAGATGGACCGCTTCTGGGAGGCGCACGACCTCATCCTGAAGGCCATGACCTCGATCGACGGCCCGTTCGACTGGCAGGGCGAGCACTTCCAGTACCGCAACGTCAACGTCTGGCCGCGCGTGTACCAGCAGCCGCACCCGCCTGTTTGGATCACCGGCCGCAGCCCGCAGAACATCCGCGAGATCGCCGAGCGCGGCTATGTGCTCGGGACTTTTCTTTCGGGCTTCCAGACGAAGGAATTGTTCGACCACTACCGCAAGGCCTGCGCCGATCTCGGCCGGCCGGCGCCCGCGCCGGACCGCTTTTCTTATCTGGGCATCGTCGCGATCGCGCAGGATCGCAAGGAGGCGATGCGCCGCGCCGAAGTCATGGTCGGCTACCTGCGCTCCTCGGGGCGCGTCGCCGAGCCCTTCGGCACGCCGCCCGGCTATTTCTCGGTGAAGGACGCGGCGCGCATGATCAAGGCGAGAGGCAAGCGCGGCACCACCACTCGCGACGGAAAGTTCGTCGACACCCACCACGGCGCGATCGAGGATCTGGTGAAGGCGGGCATCATGTTCGTCGGCACGCCCGACGATGTCTACAGCCAGCTCTCCGAGTTCATAGACAACGTCGGCGGCCTCGGCCACTTCCTCATGATGGGCCACGCCGGGCACATGACGCACGCGGAAGCGGTCGACCAGATCACGCTCGTCGCCAAGGAAGTCTTTCCGCGGCTGCAGACGCCGCGCGCCGCATCGAAGCAGGCCGCCTGAAGCGCGAGCGCGCGATGCGAGCAGTCGCAGCCGCGATCGCCGCGCTGCTCTTTTCGACGGCGGCGCTCGGCCAGTACCCGAGCAAGCCGATCCGGCTCATCGTCACTTTCCCTCCGGGCGGGATCACCGATTTCACCGCGCGGGCGCTCGGCCCGCGCCTGTCGGAAGCGTTGGGACAGCCGGTCGTCATCGAGAACAAGACCGGCTCGGGCGGCAACATCGGCACCGATTTCGTCGCCAAGGCGCCGCCCGACGGCCACACCCTCCTCGTCGCGGCGCCGCCCAACGCGATCAACGTGTCGCTGTACAAGACGCTGCCTTTCGACACCCGGAAGGATCTCGCGCCGGTGGCGCTCGCCGGCTACGGCGCGAACGTTCTCGTCGTCGGGCCGAGGACGCCGGTGAAGAGTGTCCGGGAACTGATCGGCTACGCGCGCCGCAACCCGGGCAAGCTCAACTTCGCCTCGAACGGCAACGGCACCAGCATCCACCTCTCGGGCGAGCTGCTGAAGTACCACGGAAAGTTCGACGCGGTGCACGTTCCCTTCCGCGGCGCGCCCGCGGCGATGGCTGCGCTGCTCGCGGGCGACGTGGATTTCATGTTCGACGCGCTGTCGATCTCTGCGCCCCAGATCAAGGCCGGCAAGGTCAAGCTGCTCGCCGTCACCTCGCGCGAGCGCAGCCCGATGTTTCCCGACGCGCCGACCCTGATCGAGTCGGGCTTTCCGGACTTCGAGGTGAGCGGCTGGACTGGCGTCATGACCACCGGCGGCACGCCGCAGCCCGTCATCGCGCGGCTGGAGGCCGAGCTGCGCAGGATCCTCTCCGATCGCGAGCTGATCGCGGCGTTCGAGAAGCCCGGCATGACGGCGAGCTTCGCCGGCGCGCGCGAGTTCGGCGAGTTTCTCGATGCCGAAATCCGGCGCTGGGCGGTGGCGGTGAAGCACTCCGGCGCGCAGGCCGATTGAAAATGAACCGGGTGATCGACGGCTTTTGCCGGCTGGTCGAGATCCTGATCGCGGCCTTTCTGGCCGTGATGGTAGTCATGGTGTTCGGCAATGTGGTCCTGCGCTACGCCTTCAACTCCGGCATCATCGTTTCCGAGGAAGTGTCGCGCTGGCTGTTCCTGTGGGTGACGTTCCTCGGCGCGATCGTCGCGGTGAAGGAGCACGCGCATCTCGGCACGGACGTCCTGATCTCGCGGCTGCCGGCGCGGGGCAAGAAGGTCTGCCTCGTGCTCGGCCACCTGCTGATGCTTTACGCCACCTGGCTGGTGTTCTCAGGCGCCCTGGCGCAGGCGCGCATCAACCTGCGCGTCGAGGCACCGGTGACCGGAGCCTCGATGGCCTTCGTGTACGGCACGGGCGTGGTGTTCGCGGTCTTCGCGGCAGTGCTGCTGCTGCGCGACCTTTGGCGCATCCTGGCGGGACGGCTCTCCGAGGACGAGCTGGTCATGATCAAGGGAACGGAGGAGAAACCGTGACCATCGCCGTCTTCCTCGGCTCGCTGCTCGGCGCGATGGCCCTCGGCATCCCGATCGCCTACGCGCTGCTGGTCAGCGGCATGGCGCTGATGTGGCATCTCCACCTTTTCGACGCGCAGATCCTGGCGCAAAACCTGATCGAGGGCGCCAACAGCTTCACGCTTCTGGCGGTGCCGTTCTTCCTGCTGGCCGGCGAGATCATGAACGCCGGCGGGCTGTCGAAGCGCATCGTCAACGTGGCGCTCGCGGTGGTCGGCCACGTCCGGGGCGGGCTCGGTTACGTAGCGATCATCGCGGCCTGCCTGCTCGCGTCCTTGTCGGGCTCGGCGGTCGCCGATGCCGCGGCGCTCACCGCGCTGCTGCTGCCGATGATGGTCAAGGCCGGCCACGACAAGGCCCGTTCCGCCGGTCTGCTCGCCGCCGGCGGCATCATCGCGCCGATCATCCCGCCGTCGATCGGCTTCGTGATCTTCGGCGTTGCCGCGAACGTCTCGATCACCAGGCTGTTCCTGGCCGGCATCGTGCCGGGCCTGCTGATCGGCGCCGCGCTCTGGGTGACGTGGTGGTGGCTCAGCAGGCGCGAGCGGATTCCGGTGCCGGCGCGCAAGCCGCTCGCCGAAATGCTGAAGGCGCTGCGCGAGTCCGCCTGGGCGATGGTGCTGCCGTTCATCATCCTGGTCGGCCTGCGCTTCGGCGTGTTCACGCCCACCGAGGCGGCGGTGGTCGCGGCGGTGTACGCGCTGTTCGTCGCCACCGTGGTCTACCGCGAGCTGAAGCCCTCGCAGATCTTCGGCGTGTTCGTGAGTGCCGCCAAG
>VBDM01000228.1 GCA_005881355.1 Betaproteobacteria bacterium | reverse complement strand
GCGCATCGTTGCCGCGCTCAGGACGACCGATCGGCCGGTTGCGGGTCGATCACTTCTTCTTCACGAAAAAGGTGAAGATGCTGTCCGCCTCGGCGTGCGAGACCAGCTGATTGCCTGTCTGCCTCGCAAACGCCTGAAAATCCTTCACCGATCCGGGATCGGTGGCGAGGACACGCAGCACCTGCCCGCTCGCCAGCTCCGAGAGCGCTTTTTTTGCACGCAGAATGGGCAGCGGACAATTGAGGCCGCGCACGTCCAGGTCCTTGTCGAAATTCGTCATCGCCGCTCGCTTGCGGTTGGAGGTGAAAACTATATACCAAACCGATTCTGCGATGAAGCCAGGCGACGCGTCGAAGCGGCGCGACGCACCTTGAGTCGCCGGTTGCTTAAACCGTTCGCGAAACTTAAACTGGGACGCCTTTAGGAGGCACCCCGCAGGGAGCAGCTTTTGGCCAAGGAAAAAGAATCGGCGCGACCCGACTCGAAGTGGCTGGTGTATGTCGCCAGTTTTCCGACGGACGATCCCGCGGCGCGAATGCGCGTGTTGCGCACGCTCGAATCCCTGGGTTGCGCGGTGCTGCGCGAGGGCGTCTACGTGCTGCCCGATAACCAAGTAAACCGCCAGGGACTGCAGCGCCTGTCGGAACACATGACCCGCATCAACGGCTCGGCTCATATCCTGCAGGTGACCAATTCCGACGCCGAGCAGGGGCAGACGTTTCGATCCCTGTTCGACCGGACCGGAAAATACCAGGAGCTCATCAAGGCAGTCGAGGGGCTGCGCGCGGGCTTCGGGATCTCGGACCCCAGCGCGATCGCGCGCGTCCTCAACAAGCAGCGCCGCGAGTTTGAAGCGATCAGCGCGCTCGATTTCTTCACCTCGCCCCTAAGGGAAAGGACCGAAGAGGTGCTGCGCGGGACGGAAGCCGAGGTGCGCAAGAGAATGTTCCCCGACGCCCCCAAGGCAGGCGGGGTGACGCAAACGGGACGCTATTACTTCAAGCGCGTTTGGGCGACCCGCAAACCCCTTTGGGCGGACCGGCTCGCTTCCGCCTGGCTGATCCGGCGCTTCATCGATCCCGAAGCCACCCTGCTGTGGCTTGACAAGAGTCAGGAGTGCCCTTCCACCGCGGTCGGGTTTGGTTTCGAGGGGGCGACTTTCTCAAACAGCAGGGACAAGGTGACGTTTCAAGAGTTGCTCGCGAGCTTCAGCCTGGACAACAGCGAGACGCTCGCGAGAATCGGGACACTCGTGCATTTTCTCGATACCGGCGGAGCGCCGGTCGCCGAGGCTGCGGGAGTGGATACGCTGCTCCAGGGAGCGCGCCGGCGCAGCAACAGCGACGAAGAGCTGTTCGCGGAAAGCGAGAAGACGTTCGATCTTCTCTACGAGGCCTACTTCGAATCGCCAGGCAAGGGCGCCGACCCCCGCTAGCGGCGTTTCGCCTCTTCGGCCTGCAGCACGCGCAGATCCCGCAGGCGAGCCTCGACGGCGGAGAGTTGATAGAAATCACCGTCCCCGCTTTTCTGCGCGAGCTGCAGCTGCTCGATTGCCGCCGGCAGGGTACCCTGTAGAACGTAGTTTTCTGCAAGCGCCTGATGGTGCAGAAGTCGTTTGCCGGATGCGGCGTAGGATTTGGCCTGCATGCCGTACAGTCGGGCATCGCGGGGGTAGCTTTTTACGAGTTCCGCGAGCCAGGCGAGCGCGGCCTGGTGCTGTCCCAATTCCTGAAGCGCCTCCACATAGGCGTAGTGAAGCGGCCGATAGTTGGGAGCCCGCCCCAGCGCGGCGCGCAACACCTCGCGCGCCCCCGCCGCGTCCCCGGCACCCAGGCGGATGCGCGCCGCCAGGAGCTCCACCATGGGGTGGGGCCCGACGAGCTTGCGCACGGTTTCGACCTCGCTCGCGGCAGCGGAAAACTCTCGCGCCCTTGCGCGCGCACTGGCCAAGCCGTAGCGCGCGCCGGCTTCGTCGGCATAGCGATGCTCGCGCACCAGCTCACCGAAATGCGCGACGGCCTCGCGCGGCAGGCCCTGTTCGGCGCGCAGCTTCGCGCGCGCCAGGGAGAACTCGATGCTGTCGGGCGCCTGCTTGTAGGCCGCCGTCTGCGCGCGATTCTGCATGTCGGCGATGCGCTCGCTGGTAAGCGGGTGCGTGCGCAGATAGGCCGGCGCGTTGTTCTCGTACAGCCGCGTCGATTTCTGCATCCGCTCGAAGAACGAGCCCATGCCGCCGACGTCGAAGCCCGCCTGTTGCAGGAACTGAAAGCCGATCCGGTCCGCCTCGCGTTCGAAATCGCGGGTGTAATTGAGCTGCGACTGGATGCTTGTGGCCCCTGCACCGGCAATGACGGCTTGAGCCACGTCGGGATTCGAGCGAGCCGCGAGCAGTCCGAGAACGACCGCCGCCAGCATCGGGATCGACATCTGTTCCTGCTTTCCGAGCAGGCGGGCGATGTGATGCTGGGTCACGTGGGCGACTTCGTGGGCAAGCACGCCGGCGAGCTCGGACTCGGTCTGCGCCGCAAGCAGCAGGCCGGTATGCACCCCTACAAAGCCTCCGGGCATCGCAAAAGCATTGATGGTATTGTCCCGCACCAGAAAAAAGTCGAAATCCTGACGCGCTTCCGGACTAGCCGCAACTATGCGCCGGCCGATTTCGTTGACGTACTCGGTCAGCTCCGGATCGTCTAGAAAGCGCTGATCCCGCTGACGGATCTCTTGCATCGCCTGCTCGCCTATCTTGCGCTCCAGGTAGGGCGACAGCAGCGCACCGGACGTGTCACCCAACTCCGGGAGGGCCTGCGCGTTTGCTTGCGGGACCAGCAAGGCCAGGCCCAGGCAGACTAGAGGGATTCTCATGGATAATATGATACCGCTGTCCGCTTCGGGTTCCCGGGATGCACCGCATTGATCGACTCGCCGGACACCGATTTGCGCCGTGCTCGAAGGCGAAAGAATGAATCGTTCACGAAGATTGAGCCATTTCGACAGCTCCGGACAGGCCCAGATGGTCGATGTCGGAGATAAGCCCGCGACGCACCGAGTCGCGCGCGCGAGCGGCGCGATCCGCATGGCGCCCTCCACCTTAAAGCTCATCCTCGGCGGCAGCGCAAAGAAAGGCGACGTCCTCGGCGTCGCGCGCGTCGCCGCGATTCAAGCGGCGAAGCGAACGGGCGAGCTGATACCCTTGTGCCACTCCCTCGCGCTGACGCGGGTCTCCGCGGAGTTCACCGCCGAGAAGCGCCGACCGGCAATTCGAATCGCCGTGACCGTCGAAACAATCGGCCGCACCGGAGTGGAGATGGAAGCGCTCGCCGCGGCAAGTGTGGGGCTGCTCACGATCTACGACATGTGCAAG
>VBDM01000227.1 GCA_005881355.1 Betaproteobacteria bacterium | reverse complement strand
CGATTCCGGCCACCATGAAGAGGACCACGGCGATCCAGACGAGCGCCGGCTGCAGTAAGGGCAGGGCGTCCTTCCTGCCGATCTTCGACGTGGCGAGGGTGATGTACCCCGAGGTGAGGATGAGATAAAGCCCGATGTGAAACTTCGTGTAATCGTACAAGAGCTCCAGTTTCTTCAGGTTTGCTTCCACGTTGTCCTCCTGGGTCGGGTTATTTGAACGTCATGGAACAGATTACCACGTTGGAACATTGGTCTGGCAAGCACTGTACGGCAGCCGTCATAACAACCTCTTGGTCGCCAGCTCAGCGCCCGCGCGCAGCGCGCGCAGTTTTTCCCACACGACCTCTTCGGCGATCTAACCGAACCCGGTCGAGGTGTCGAAGCCGCAATCGGTGCCGGCGAGAACGCGGCGCGGATCCCCCACGGCCCGCGCCGCCGTTTCGATGCGGTCGGCAACGACCTCCGGATGCTCGACATAATTCGTGGTCGTGTCGATGACCCCCGCTGCCAGGATCCAGTCGCGCGGGAGGGGGTGCTTCACGAGGCTGCGGTGCTCGTGGGCGTGGCGGGGGTTCGCCATCGACAAGACCAGCCCGCCGACGCGCGCCTCATGGAGGCGCGCCGCCAGATCGTCCAGCGGCACGTCGAAGGTATGGGGACCTTCATAGTTCCCCCAGCAGATGTGCAGGCGAACCCGTTCCCTCGGCACATTGGCGAGGGCCCGGTTGATCGCCGAGATCGTGAGCTCGACGAAGGCGAGGAACTCGGCAAGGGGCCGGTCGGCGAACAGCCTATGACGCTCCATCGCGAGATCCGGACCATCGATCTGCAGGACGAAGCCTTGAGCGACGATAGCCTCGTACTCCGTGCGCAGGGCATCGGCTACTGCGTTCACGTATTCCGCCAGCGAGCCGTAGTGGTCGTTTTGCATCGCGCACGCGACGATTCCCGGCGAGGGAGCGGTCCAGAAGGACTCGACGAACTGCCGAGTCTGCTCATCAAGGATCTTCCGATACCCGGCGAGCTCGCCGTCGAGGGGTTCACGGTCGACGTAGCGCACCTCGCCCGCGGCGCGCGGCGGCGAAGCGAGCAGGCTCACGCGGCCCTGCGCCTGGAGCAGCTCGCGAAAGCTCGGATAGTGGACGAGATCCTGCACCGGGGGCCGCCTGCTCTCGCCGGCGAAGCCGCTCATCCGGTAACGGACGTAAGTGACGAAGCTCTCCCGGGGCTGCTCGCCGTCGTTGCCGACGTCGATCCCGCACTCGAGCTGGCGCGCCACCGCTCGCCGCGTCGCCTGCCTCGCGGCCTCACCGAGCACGGCCGGGTCCACCGTCTCGCCCCGGCTCTTGCGCAGCTGCAAGTCCACCAGTTGCCCGGGGCGCGGCAGGCTCCCCGCGTGAGTCGTGAGGATCCGGGAGTCGCTTCGCTTCACCCGGTGGCGACTTGCTCTGCCGCTTTGTCTCGGCTTACGCCGTCGCGTGCTGCCGCTTGGCGGCCTGCCACTTGTCCAGCTTGGCGCGCGCGCCGTTGGTCGCCGGATTCATCGCCTGGGCGTGATTGGGCATCCTCGCGGTCAGCTCGATCACGTATCCGTTCGGATCGCGGAAGTAGATCGAGTGGATGAATCCGTGGTCGGAGATTCCGCGGGATTCGATCCCGCGCGATTTGCCCTCGGCGAGCTTCTTCTCGAGGACGCCGCCCTCGACCTCGAGGGCGATATGCAGGTCGTAATCGTGCTGCGGCTTGAACTGGAAGGCCGCGTCCGGCACCTCGAAGAAGGCGAGATACGAACCGTCGTCGAGCTCGTAGAAGGTGTGCAGCGCGTGCGTCGCGCGACCGCTCTTGGTTTCCGTGATCTCGAGCGTGCCGGCAAGGCGCAGCCCGAGAAAATCCTCGTAGAACTTGCGCGTCTCCTCGGAGTCGCGGCACCGGTACGCGTTGTGATGCAGCTTCTTGATCATGGGCTGGTCTCCTGGACGGGCCATGCTAAATCCAAACCCGGGCGCATGCAAACCTCCGCCCGCGGTTGCGCTTCTCTGCGCGCCTCGAAAGATCGCCTAGTAGCCCAGCGCCGCGCCGATCATCACCACGCAGATCCGCCCGGGGATCTTCTCGTTCTCGATGACGAGGACCTTGCCGCACTGGCGGTCCGGGCCCCGGCAGGCGGCGTTGTCGCAGCGTCCGGTGCGGGCGCAGGGCGTGTTCACGCCGAGTTGCCGGCACTCCTGCAAAGCGGCGACGTTCCGCAGCCTCTCGAACGCCGCGGCGATGTCCGGAACGATCTTGTTGACGCCGGCGACGAGGAAGAGCTTGCCCGCGCCGAACGCGTAGGCGGCGATGCGGTTGCCGCTGCCGTCGGCGTTGACGATCTCGCCTTGGGCGGTAATGGCATTGACGCCGCCGACGAAATAATCGGCGATCGCGGCGCGGCGGCGCGCGCGCACGCGCTCACCGGGATCGCCCACCGCCTTCACGCGCGGGCGCAGCCAGTCGTACGGCCCGTTCTTGAGCGCGTCGAGAAACCCGATCTGCTCGAGCGTCGTCGAGCCGCCGTTCATCACGGTCGCGCCGGCCGGGATGCGCGAGAGCAGGTAGGCGACGGCGGATGCGCCGTCCGCGCAGTACGCGAGGTCGATGCCGCGCCGCTCGAGCTCGTGCTTGAGCCCGGCGATCTCCTGAGGCATGCCCTTGTCCCGGACCGGGGGCTGGATGCGCGCGTCCATCAGTCGCCTTCCTTCACGGCCTTGCCGCCGAGAAAGAGGTCCGAGAAGAGCTTGTCCCACTTTTCCCCCTCGTCGAGCGCGAGCACCGGGTCGACGATCTCGTACCTGAACTTGTTGAGCGGGCTGTCCACCAGCCTGCTGGTCGGGACGCGATTTCCGCTCTTCAGGATTTCCTGCCCCTCCTTCGAGAGCACGAACTCGGTGAACAGCAGCGCCGCGTGCGGGTGCGGCGCGTAGCGCGACAAGCCGATCGCGGCGGCCTGGCCGAACGCGGGCTGCAGCGGCTTCCACTCGACCGGCGCGCCCTTCAGCTTCAGGGTCTCGATGTTATTGTTGTACGCGGTGAGAAAGAACGGGACTTCGCCCGAGGCCACGAGCTGCGCGGTGTGAATGTGGCCGTGGCGGATCTCCGGCCTCATCGCGGCGAGCCTGCGGAAATAGGCGATGCCCTTCGAGCACGTCGGTCCCTTCGATCGTGATCCTTCCGGCCCATCGCGGCTGCAGCAGATCCTCGTACGTCGCCGGCAGCTCCTCGCGCTTGACGAGGTCGGTGTTGTAGCCCATCACGAAGAACGCGAACCGGTCGGCTACGTACTGCCTGTGGCCGCGGGGAAAGGCCTCCGGCACGATGTCGCGAAGCGCCGGCGTGTGGAAATCCTCGAGCAAACGCTCCCGGTAGAGCGCCTCGATCCGGTGCGAGCTGGTCTCGAACACGTCGGCCTCGTGGCGCCGGGCGCGGGCTTCGGCCAGGGCGCGGCTGACGATCTTCTCGGCCGATCCGCGCCAATGGTCGACCCGGACTCCGTACTTCTGCTCGAACGCGGTCGCGAGCGCCTTGCCGTCGGCGACCGTCATGGTGCTGTAGAACAGGACCTGGCGCTCCTTCTTTGCCCCTTCGACGAGCCGCTTGTCGCGGTCGGCGCCCTGGTACAGGTAGATCCCGCGATGGGGCGACGCCGGACCGGCAGGCGTCTGCGCGAGCGCGCCCGCGGCAAGGCAGGCGAGCGCGGCGGCGAGGCAGGACGAACTCTTCATGAAGGGAGAGGGCGGAATCGCGGCGCTCGACAAGTTGGCAATATTACGGTGTACATTAACGGCGCTGTCAAACCCGACTGAACCCTCGTTCTTCCAAGCGGAACACGCCATCCCCTACCGCCGGAGCGACCCGAAATGAACGACACCGCCAACCCCATCCGCATCCGCAAGATCGGCCACGTGGGCATCTATTGCCGCGACCTGCCGAAGATGGTCGATTTCTACACGCGCATCCTCGGCTTCAAGGTCTCGGACGTCAACGAAAAAGGCATGACCTTCCTGCGCTTCGGCGCCGATCACCACAGCCTGGTGCTCGCGAAGATGTCGGACGACGAGCAGAAGAAGGGCGCGGGCGCCACTCTCCTGCAGCAGATCGCGATGGAGGTGGCCAGCCTCGATGCCCTGAAGCGCATTCGCAAGTACCTGCTCGCACAGGGCGTGAACGTGCGCGGCAAGATCAAGCACGAAGGGCCGGGCAACGACTACACGTTCGACTTCGACGATCCGGAAGGGAACCGCCTGCAGTTCTTCAGCGACATGGACCGCATCGGCTGGGACGGAAAGAGCCGCCCGAAGGACCAGTGGAAGCGCTTCGAGGTCGACGATTAGGGGTTGTCTTAGCGGCCTTTCGGCGCGGCGGCCGGGCGCAGGAGAAGGCCGGTCGTCGAGACGCGCAGCTCGAGCTCGGCGGGCTCGGTGACGGGGACGAACGTAGCCGAGCCGTACTCGGCGTCGAGGAACGGCGCGAGGAACGTGTAGCGCTGGCGCAATTCGAACACGTCGAACGGCTTTTCCTGGCCGAGCGTGTACAGCGTGCGGGAAGCGGAGCGCTCCCGCTCGATCGCCCGAAATCGCCCCCCGACGCGGTCGAGCTCGTAGGCGGTGTTCAGGCCGAGCAGGTTCGCCAGCGCATGCCATTTTAGGATGCGCGCGTCCACGTAGATCTCGTCCCCGGCGAGCGCGTAGCTCGCCTCGCGCCCGTCGGGAAAGCGCAGCGTGGCCATGAACCGCTGGAGGCCGGTGGGGCGCACCGCGATGCGCGCGGCGAGCTCCTCGCGCGCGAGCGAGCGGTAGCCCTGGATGCCCACGGTGATCGTGCCCTCCAGCAGCCCCAGTGAAATGAGCAACAGCCCC
>VBDM01000226.1 GCA_005881355.1 Betaproteobacteria bacterium | reverse complement strand
TCCAGGCGAAAGCTGTTGTTGCTCCGGTCGGCGTGGCAAACGTAGCAACGCACGTGGCCGGGCCGTTTTTCCAGAAAGATCGGCTCGACACGGGCCTTGAAAAACTCGTAGTCGAGGGATTGAGCTGCTGCGGGTGACGCGATGCCCAGAAGAAGCGCTGTCACCGCAAAAATCGTTCCTGGACGAGCCAATGGCATAAGAGGGTCCCTCCCTGGTTCCGGCCGGACTCCGGTTCGGGCGAAGAGTTTATCATTCGGCGTTGAATCATCGAAAGAGGAGATTGGGGTTGCGACAGGTTCTCGCTGCGCTCGCGCTTGCAGCGCTCGCGACCGCTGCGCCGGCGCAGGGCTATCCCGCCAGGCCGATTCGCCTGATCGTGCCGTTTCCGCCCGGGGGCGGGACCGACATCGCCGGGCGCACGATCGCGAACAAGCTGTCCGAAACCGTCAAATGGACTTTCGTCGTCGAGAACAAGCCGGGCGCGGGCGGCAATCTGGGCGTGGAGCAGGCCGCCAAGTCTCCGCCCGACGGCTATACGCTCGTCGTCGGGCAGACGAGCAACCTTGCGATCAATCCGGCGCTTTACGCGAACCTGCCTTATGACCCGCAGAAAGATCTCAGTCCGGTCGCGCTGATCGTCTCCGCGCCCGTCGTGCTCGTGGTCGCAACGAATTCTCCGTACAAATCGCTGGGCGATTTGGTCGCGGCTGCGAAGCGCGACCCGGGCGCCGTCACCTTTGCTTCGCCGGGGAACGGCACGGTCTCGCACCTGACGGGCGAGCTGCTGCAGCGCGCCGCGGGCGTCAAGTTTACGCATGTCCCGTACAAGGGCGCGTCGCAGGCGATGACCGATCTTCTGGGCGGGCAGGTGCAGTCGTTCATGTCCTCGGTGCCTTCGGCGCTCGCGCAGGTCAGGGGAGGACGGCTGCGCGCGGTCGTCGTAACATCGGCCAAGCGCGCCGCGCAGATGCCCGAGGTGCCGACGATCGCCGAGTCCGGCTACCCGGGATTCGACGCGATCACCTGGTACGGACTGCTTGCGCCGGCCGGCACGCCCGCGGTTATCATCGCGCGGCTCAACGCCGAGCTGAACCGCGCCCTCGCAACGCCCGACGTGCGCGAGCGGCTCGCGGCCGAGGGCGGCGAGGTCCTGGGCGGATCGCCCGAGCGGTTCGCCTCGCTTCTGAAGGCCGATCGTGCGAAGTGGGGGCGGGTCGTGAAGGAGTCGGGAGCGAAGGTCGATTGAGATGGCAAGCCAGCTGAAAAAACGCGACTACGCGCCCACCGCGCGCGGCGCGCTCGAGGGCGTGCGCGTGCTCGATCTCTCGCGCCTCGTCGCCGGCAACACGCTCACGCAGGTGCTCGCCGATTTCGGCGCGGAGGTGGTCAAGGTCGAGCCGCCGGCGGGCGATACGCTGCGCGCCTGGCAGACGAAAGGCGTGCCGGTCACGTGGAAGCTCTATTCGCGGAGCAAGAAGAGCCTGTGCCTCGAGCTGCGCAAGCCCGAGGCGCGCGAGCTCCTGCTCAAGCTCCTTCCATCCGCGGCGATTTTCGTGGAGAGCTTTAGGCCGGGAACGCTCGAGCAAATGGGCTTCGCGCCCGTGCAGCTCCTTGCGCGCAACCCGAAGCTCGTCGTGGTGCGCATCTCAGGCTTCGGCCAGGACGGTCCGTACCGGCGCCGTCCGGGCTTCGGCACGCTCGTCGAAGGCATGTCGGGCTTCGCCTCGATGAACGGTTTTCCCGACCGCGAGCCGGTGCTCCCGCCGATGTATCTCGCCGACAGCGTGGCGGGCCTGCACGGCGCCGCGGCGGCGATGATCGCGCTGCGCGAAGTGGAAAAAAACGGCGGCGCGGGACAGGTGATCGATCTGCCGCTCCTCGAGCCGCTCTTCAACATCCTCGGTCCGCAGGCCGCCAACTTCCGCCTCACCGGCAAGGTGAAATCGCGCACAGGCAACCGCTCGACCACCACCGCGCCGCGCAACGCCTATCGCACCCAGGACGGCCATTGGGTGTGTTTGTCCGCCTCGATCCAGAAAATGGCCGAGCGCCTGTTCCGGGCGATCGGGCGAGCCGAGCTGATCGACGACACGCGCTACGCGACCAACTCCGCGCGCCTGCGGCACGCGGACGAGCTGGACGCGATCATCGGAGCGTTCATCGGCGAGCGCACCCAGGCCGAGAACGTGGCGTACTTCGAGAAATACGAAGTCACCATCGGGCCGGTCTACGACATCGCGCAGATCGTCGACGACCCCCACGTGATCGAGCGCGAGCTCGTCGCCGACTATCCCGACGCCGACATGGAGGCGTTTCCCATGCACCACGTGATCCCGCGCCTGTCGCGCACGCCCGGCGCGATCCGCGCCCCTGCGCCCGGGCTCGGCGAGCACAACCGGGGGCGGTTCCGCAACGAAAGGAGAAGAGGAATGAAGCCTGGATTGCCAGTCTGGCGCTCGCTGCTCTACGTTCCGGTGAACGTCGAGAAGTACGTGGACAAGGCGCACACGCGCGGCGCAGACTGCATCCTGCTCGACCTGGAGGACAGCGTCCCGGCCTCGGAGAAAGACAATGCGCGCAAGCTCGTCGCTCGAGCCGCCTCGCGCGTGCGCCGCGGGGGAGCCGACGTGGTCGTGCGCATCAACCGGCCGGACGCGATGGCGGCGCGCGACCTCGAGGCCTCGGTGGGGCCCGAGGTGAACGGCATCGCTGCGACGAAAGTGGACGACGCGGCTCATCTGCGCCGCCTGGACGAGGCGGTGGCGAAGCTCGAGGCCAAGCGCGGCCTCGCCGCGGGCCATACGCGCTTCATCGCCATGGTCGAGACGCCCGCGGCGTTCTTCCGCATGGCGGAGATCGCACGCGCGGTCGAGCGCACCGCGGCCATGGATATCGGCGGCGAGGACTTCGCGCTGGAAACCGGCATGGAGCCGACCGAGGACACGCTGCTCATGCCCAAGCAGCAGATGATCTTCGCCGCGCGGGCGGCGGGCGTCATGCCGCTCGGCTACATCGCGAGCGTCGCGGCGTTCGGCGACTGGGATGCGTTTCGCCGCATGGTGCGCAGATCGCGCCAGTTCGGCTTCCTGGGCGCGAGCTGCATCCACCCGGGCCAGGTGCCCATCGTGAACGAGGAATATTCTCCCTCGGCCGAAGAAGTGGCCCACGCGAAGCGCGTGATCGAGGGGAACGCCAAAGCCGTGGCCGCGGGCCGAGCGTCGTTCGCGATCGACGGCAAGATGGTCGACGTGCCGGTCGTGACGCGCGCGGAGCGCCTGCTCGCGCGCCACGCGGCGATCCAGGGGCGCGAGGCGGCGAAGCTCCGCGTCCTGGGGAGCATGCCGAAATGAAATACAAGGATTACTACGCGATCCTCGGCGTCGAGCGCAACGCCGACGCCGACACGATCAAGAAGGCTTATCGCAAGCTCGCGCACAAATATCACCCGGACGTCTCCAAGGACCCGCAGGGCGAGACGAAATTCAAGGAGATCGCCGAGGCCTACGCGACGCTCAAGGACCCGGAAAAGCGCGCCGCCTACGATCAGCTGGGCAGGCACGCGCCCGGCGAGGATTTCCGGCCGCCGCCTGACTGGGGGCGGCAGTTCGGCGACTCGCACCACTCGTTCGAGGATATCGATCTGTCGGACCTGTTCGCGGAATTCTTCGGCCGCGAGCATCGCGCCGGCGGGCGGCGCGGCCCGATGCCCATCCCGGGGGAGGACTACGAAGTCACGGCGCACATCAGCCTCGAGGACGCCTACCGGGGCGCCACCGTGGACCTCGAGCTCGCCGTTCCCGAATTCGACGCGAGCGGGTTGATGCGCCGCGTGCCGCGCTCGTTCAAGGCGCGCATCCCCAAGGGCGCCACGGACGGACAGAGGCTGCGCCTGCGGGGCCAGGGCGGGAAGGGCGTCGACGGCGGGCCCGACGGCGATCTTTACCTGAACATCGCGCTGCACCCGCACCCGCTGTTTCGCGCGAGCGGCCACGACCTGTATCTCGATCTGCCCCTCGCGCCCTGGGAAGCCGTGCTGGGCGCCGCCGTGCAGGTGCCGACGCTGGGCGGGCCGGTGCAGTTGAAAGTGCCGCCGGGAACGCAGGCCGGACAAAAGCTGCGCCTGGCGAACCGCGGTCTGCCCAAGCCGCACGAAGGCGCAGGCGATCTGTACGCGATCGTACAGATCGTCGTGCCCGGCGTCGTGAACGAAAAGGAGCGAGCATTGTTCCGACAACTGGCGGATAGCGCGACCTTCAATCCGCGCGGCCATTTCGAGCAAGGAGCGAAACATGAGCGTCAAACTCACTGAAACGGCGTGGCTGGATGCGTATTGCGAAGTTTCGTTCGCCGAGCTCGCGCTCCTGTCCGGGTTGACGGAAGCCGAATTGCGCGAGCTCGTGGAGTACGGAGCCCTCGCCCCGAACGATCCGCGGGAGTCGCAATGGACTTTCAGCGGCGAATGCGTCGCGACCCTGCGAACCGCGTACCGCCTGCGCGAGAGCTTCGACCTCGATCCCAATGCCCTGTCGCTGGCGCTGGGATTCCTCGAGCGCATCCATGCGCTCGAAGCGGAATTGCGCGCGCTGCGCGCGCAATTGCCGCGGCAAATTACTCGGGCTTGATTCTACGACTTGATCCCCAGCAGCCGCGAGGCAGTCCCGCCCAGCATCGCCGCCCGTTCCGCATCGTTCAGGCCCGGCGTGTCGAGGATGTGGTCCACCGAAGTTTTCATCCACGGAAACGGATAGTCCGTCCCCATGACGATCCGGCCGGAGCCGACCTCGGCGGCGAGGTGCCGCAGCGCTTCCGGCGTGAAGACGATCGAGTCGTAATAGAGCTGGCGCAGGTATTCGGTGGGGCGTTTTTTCAGCGGCACCTTGGCGCATCGCTCCGGGAAGGTCACGCAGCCGGCGTCCGATCGCCCGGCGTAGGAGGGCAGGTAGCCGCCGCCGTGGGCCGCGCAGATCTTGAGCCCGGGAAAGCGGTCGAGCGTTCCCTCGAAGATCAGGTGCGAGAGCGCGATCGTCGTCTCGAGCGGATTGCCGATGACGTTGCTCAGGCCGCCGTTGCCTTTCAGCCTCTCGAATCCTGCGTTCCCTCCTTGAGGATGGATGAAGATCAGGCAGCCGAGCTGCTCCGCCTTCGCCCAGAACGGATGGAACTTCGGGTCGGACAGCTCCTCGCCGTAGACGCTCGCGCCGATCGAGCCGCCGCGCAGGCCGAGCTTCCTGACCCCTTCCTCGAGCTGCTCGGCCGCGAGGTCCGGATACTGCAGCGCGACCGAGGCGAAGGCGACGAAGCGATCCGGCTGGGAGGCGCACAGCTCGGCGAGCTTCTCGTTCTGGACTTTGATCAGCTGGCGCGCGAGATCGCGCTCCGCCTTGTACCAGTAGGGATTGACGCTGAGCGCCTCGACGTCGATGCCTTGCTCGTCCATCGCGCGGATACGGTCCTGCCCCATGATCAAGGCCTGGGGCTCGACCTTCAGCCCCATCAGCGCCATCGCTTCCGGCACGGCGCAGTGCGCGTGCACGTCGACCGTCTTCACGCGGCGGCCGCTCACCACGACCTCGCGGCGTCGCCTGCCGGACTGCGCCCGCGCGGCCCGCGCGCTCAGGAGACCGCAGCCAACGAAAGCGATGCCGGCCATCGCGCCGGCCGCATGGCTGATGAACTCCCTGCGAGTGGGCATGGCTCCTCCTGCCTCGGCATTCCGGTTGCGGCGAATGCTAGCACGGTTGGCGGAGGCGACGGCGCAGCAGTAAGATGCACGGGCGCTCGCCGATCAGGACGGTCCGGCGTACCGAAGGAGGAGATCATGGATCACATCATGAAACGACGGGACTTCATGCGCGGCGCGGCGCTCGGCGCGCTCGCGTTCACGGTCGGCGGCGCCCAGGTGCTGCTTACGGCGCGCGAGGCGCG
>VBDM01000221.1 GCA_005881355.1 Betaproteobacteria bacterium | reverse complement strand
GGAAGGGATGCAGCCGACGTTGGTGCACGCGCCACCGAGCGCGGGCTTCCCGTCGGCGCCCCGCCACTCGTCCACGCAGGCGGTCTTCAGGCCGAGCTGCGCGGCGCGGATCGCGGCGACGTAACCGCCCGGTCCTCCGCCGATTACGACGACGTCAAACGACTGTGCCATGATCGAAGCCTCAAGTTGACCGCAAACGGACGCGCCCGCGACGTCGGTGCCCCGGCGGTGAATGCTCTTTTACAGGTCCAGCAGGAGTCGAGCCGGGTCTTCGAGCGCTTCCTTGATCGCCACGAGCGACAGCACCGCTTCGCGGCCGTCGATGATGCGGTCTGTCCGTTCTCGGCCACCGGCCGGTCGCGCGTCGCGTGCACGCCCAGGATCGCCGACTGCGGCGGGTTGATGATGGGGGTGGAGAGCATCGAGCCGAACACCCCGCCGTTCGAGATCGAGAAAGTGCCGCCGGTCAGCTCCTCGATCGCGAGCTTGCCGTCCTGGGCGCGCTTGCCGAAATCGGCGATTTTCTTCTCGACGTCGGAAAACGTCATCTGGTCCGCGTCGCGCAGGATCGGCACGACCAGGCCGCGCGGGCTGCTGACGGCGACCCCGATGTCGAAGTAGCCGTGGTAGACGATGTCGCTGCCGTCGATCGAGGCGTTGACGATCGGGTATTTCTTCAACGCGTGCACCGCCGCCTTGACGAAGAAAGACATGAAACCGAGCCGCACGCCGTGCTCTTTTTCGAAGCGCTCCTGATATTTCTTCCGTAGATCCACGACCGGCTGCATGTTGACTTCGTTGAAGGTGGTGAGGATCGCGGCGGTCGATTGCGACTGCACCAGGCGCTCGGCGATGCGCGCGCGCAGGCGCGACATCGGCACGCGCTGCTCGGGGCGACCGGAAAGGAGCTGGTCGACGTTTACGGGTGCGGGCACCGGCGTCAAAGCCGGCTTGGCGGCGGTGGGCGCAGCCGCGAGAACGTCCGCCTTTGTGACGCGGCCGCCCCGCCCGCTGCCCGCGATGGCCCCGGTGTCGATGCCCTTCTCCTCGGCGATCTTCCTCGCCGCCGGCATGGCCGGTGCCGGAGCTGACGCGGGCTTCACGGCGACGGGTGCAGGGGCCGCTTTTGCCTGCACCGGGGCCGGGGCGCTCGCGGCCGCCGCCTTCCCCTCGGTATCGATGGTGGCGATGATCTCGCCCGCCTTGACCGTGCCGCCGTCGGCCCTGATGATTTTCGCGAGGACGCCGTCCGCCGGGGCGGGAAGCTCAAGGACCACCTTGTCGGTTTCGATGTCGATGAGGTTCTCGTCGCGCTTGACGGGCTCGCCGACTTTCTTGTGCCACGCGAGCAGCGTGGCTTCCGCAACCGATTCCGAGAGCTCCGGCACTTTTACTTCGATAAGCATGTTTTCCCGTTATTCTGAATTCAGCTCGCGCGGCGCCCTGCCGGTGCCCTGAACCGGGCGGACGAGATTGTCCGTCACCGGCCTGAACGCCGCGTCGACCAGCTCCTTCTGCTGCTCGTTGTGCAGGGAAGCATAGCCTACCGCGGGCGAGGCCGAGGACGGCCTCGCGGAATAGGCGAGGATCTGATCCTCGCGCATGTGCCGCAGGAGGTAGCGCTGGATCCAGTACCACGCCCCCTGATTCGCGGGTTCCTCCTGGCACCAGAGGACCTCCCCGGCGTTCCGGTAGAGATCGACCTGCTCCTGGAACTCGTCGTGCGGAAAGGGATAGAGCTGGGCGATGCGCACGATCGCGACGTCCTTGATTCCCCGCTCCTTGCGCGCGGCCATCAGATCGAAAAACACCTTGCCGGTGCACAGGATCACGCGCTTGACGTTTTCCGGCTGGATGTCCGCGGCCCACTCGGCGTTGACCGGCTTGAACTTGCTCTCGGCGAACTCCGCGAGCGGCGACACCGACTCCTTGTGCCGCAGCAGGCTCTTGGGGCTGAAGACCACGAGCGGCTTGCGATACGGGCGGATCATCTGCCGGCGCAGGAGGAAAAACATCTGCACCGGGGTCGCCGGCACGCACACTTGGATGTTGTTGTCGGCGCACAGCTGCAGGTAGCGCTCGATGCGGCCGGAAGAGTGCTCGGGCCCCTGCCCCTCGTAGCCGTGCGGCAGCATCATCACCAGGCCGCAGATGCGGCCCCATTTCACTTCGCCCGCGGCGATGAACTGGTCGATCACCACCTGCGCGCCGTTGGCGAAGTCGCCGAACTGCGCCTCCCATACCACCAGTTCGTTCGGCTCGGAGGTCGAATAGCCGTACTCGAAGCCGAGCACGGCCTCCTCGGAGAGCACCGAGTCGATGATGACGAAATCGCCCTGGTTGGGAGCGATATTGCTCAGCGGGATGTACGTGCCGGAGTCCCATTTCTCGCGGTTCTGGTCGTGAAGCACCGCGTGGCGGTGGAAGAAGGTGCCGCGGCCGCTGTCCTGTCCGGAAATGCGCACGGCAAATCCATCCCTGAGCAGGGATGCGTAGGCGAGGTTTTCCGCCATGCCCCAGTCGACCGGCATCTTGCCCTGCCCCATGAGGCGGCGGTCGGCGATGATCTTCTCGACGCGGGGATGGAGCTTGAAGTTCGAAGGGATGGTGGTCAGCTTCTCGGCGAGCATCTGGAGGTCGGCGAGAGGGAGCGTCGTGTCGTCCTTCTCGTTCCACCTGGTGTTCTTGTACTTCGACCAGTCCACGGCGAACGGCGGCTTGAAGTTCGAAAGAATCGTCTTGTCGGTGTGATGACCTCCGTCGAGCGCCTGGCGGAAGGCGGCGACCATCTTGTCGGCGTCCTCCGCACCGATCAGCCCTTGAGCGGCGAGCTTGTCGGCGTAGAGCCTGCGCGTGCCCGGGTGCTGGTTGATGATCTTGTACATCAGCGGCTGGGTGACCATCGGCTCGTCCTGCTCGTTGTGTCCCAGCTTGCGGAAGCACACCAGGTCCACCACGACGTCCTTCTTGAACTTGGCGCGGTAGTCGAGCGCGATCTCGATCGCCATGACCGCGGTCTCGGGATCGTCGCCGTTGACGTGGAAAATCGGCGCCTCGACCATCTTCATGACGTCGGTGCAGTAGAGGCTCGAGCGGCTGTCGCGAGGATCCGAGGTCGTAAAGCCGATCTGGTTGTTCAGGACGATGTGCACCGTGCCCCCGGTGCCGTAGCCGCGCGTCTGCGAGAGGTTCAGCGTTTCCATCACCACGCCCTGGCGGGCGACCGACGCGTCGCCGTGGATCAGCACCGGCAGCACCTGGTCGCCGCCGCGGTCCTTGCGGCGGTGCTGGCGCGCCCGCACGGAGCCCTCGACCACCGGATTCACGATCTCGAGGTACGACGGGTTGAACGCGAGCGTGAGGTGCATCGGCCCGCCGGGCGTATTGATGTCGGAGGAGAATCCCTGGTGATACTTCACGTCGCCGGCGCGGATCGAGTCGTCATGCTTGCCTTCGAATTCGGCGAACAGGTCCTTCGGCATCTTGCCGAGCGTGTTCACCAGCACGTTGAGCCGGCCGCGGTGGGCCATGCCGATCACCAGCTCCTGCACCCCGGCTTCGCCCCCGCGCTGCAGCAGGTTGTCGAGCATGGGGATGAGCGTGTCGCCGCCTTCGAGCGAGAAGCGCTTCTGGCCGACGTAGCGGGTGTGGAGAAACCGCTCCAGGCCCTCGGCCGCGGTGAGCCGCTCGAGAATGTGGCGCTTGGTGTCCGCTGAATGGCTCGGCTTTGACCGGATCGGCTCCAGGCGTTCCTGGATCCAGCGCTTCTCCGCGCGGCTCGTGATGTACATGTACTCGACGCCGAGGGTGCCGCAGTCAGCGCCTTGATGATCTCGCGCAGGCTCGCCTGCTCCGGGCCGATGAACGACCCGGTGTTGAACACCGTGTCCATGTCGGCGTCGGTGAGATCGTAATAGGCGGGCTCGAGCTCGGCGATGCGCGCGCGCTCGCGTCGCTTGAGCGGGTCGATGTCCGCGAGGAACACTCCGCGGACGCGGTATTCGGCAACGAGCTGTATCACCGAGACCTGCTTGCGGTCGAGGCCCGCGGCCGCCGGCACCCGGCGCGCCGCGCGGGCGCGTTGCGCGAACGACTCGATGATCGGCGCGTGCGCCACGTCGCGCCCGCCGTTTCCCTCCCCTGCCGGGGCGAGCTGCAGCTTGTCGAAGTACTCGCGCCACTCGCCGGGGACCGACTGCGGATCGTCGAGATACGCCTCGTAGAGCTCTTCGATGAAAGGCGCGTTGGAGCCGAAAAGGTACGAGTTGGAGAGGAACTCCTTCATGACGCTCATGGCAGGCCTCCGGCGGTCCGGGAGACTCCGGACTTCATTTCGATTTCGTCCCTAGCGCCGCTTCCCTATCGGCACGAACTCCCGCGG
The DNA here is from genome assembly GCA_005881355.1 of Betaproteobacteria bacterium. GTDB lineage: Bacteria > Pseudomonadota > Gammaproteobacteria > Burkholderiales > SG8-39 > VBDM01. The sequence goes on along the minus strand of VBDM01000221.1, from coordinate 8,825 downwards.
CGCGGCGCCGCTGTAGAGCTGGCGCGGGCGGCCGATCTTGTACTCGGGGTCGGTGATCATCTCCTGCCACTGGGCGATCCAGCCCACGGTGCGCGCGAGCGAGAAGATGCAGGTGAACATCGACACCGGGATCCCGAGCGCGCGCTGCACGATGCCCGAGTAGAAATCGACGTTGGGGTAGAGCTTGCGCTGCACGAAATAGTCGTCCTCCAGCGCGATCTTCTCCAAGGCGATGGCGAGCTTGAACAGGCGGTCGTCGTGCAGGCCGAGCTCCTCGAGCACCTCGTGGCAGGTCTCGCGCATGAGCTTCGCGCGCGGCCCGAGTTCTTGTCCTTCGCGCGCTTGATGAATTCACCCACCTTGGACACGTCGCCGATCTCTTCCAGCATCTGCCGGCAGGCCTCGTTGGCGCCGCCGTGAGCGGGGCCCCATAGAGAGACGATTCCCGCGGCGATGCAGGCGAACGGGTTCGCACCCGAGGAGCCGGCCAGCCGCACGGTGGAAGTGGAGGCGTTCTGCTCGTGGTCCGCGTGGAGGATGAAAATGCGGTCGAGGGCGCGCACCAGCACCGGGCTCACCCTGTATTCCTCGGCGGGCACGGCGAACATCATGCGCATGAAGTTTTCGGTGTAGGACAGGTCGTTCTTGGGGTACATGAAAGGCTGGCCCGTGGAGTACTTGTAGGCCATCGCGACGATGGTCGGGAGCTTCGCGATCAGGCGGAACGCCGAGATTTCGCGGTGCTGGGGATTGTTGATGTCGAGCGAGTCGTGGTAGAAGGCCGACAATGCGCCCACCACCCCGACCATCACCGCCATCGGGTGCGAATCGCGCCGGAACCCGGTATAGAGCCGCGCGAGCTGCTCGTGCACCATCGTGTGATGGGTGACGATGTTGTCGAACTCCTCCTTCTGCTTTTTGTCGGGCAGCTCGCCGTTCAGCAGCAGGTAGCAAACCTCGAGGAAATCGCAGTGCACCGCGAGCTGCTCGATCGGATAGCCCCGGTAGAGCAGCACGCCCTGGTCGCCGTCGATATAGGTGATCTTCGAGCTGCAGCTCGCCGTGGAGAGAAATCCCGGATCGTAGGTAAACATCCCCGTCTTCGCGTAGAGCGTGCGGATATCGACCACGTCGGGACCGATGCTGCCGGACAGGACCGGAAACTCGATCGATTTGCCGTCGCCGTAGGAAAGCACGGCCTTCTTCGTGGAGCTCATCGCGTTCTCCGCACGGGCCGAAAATACGCCTTTAGCAGCGCCGCAGCAATTGGACCACTTCTCCGAGCGCCGGATCGCCGCATTCGCGGCGTCCGCTCACCAGGCTCCAGAGATCGTCGTCGTTGTAATCGAGCAGCGCCTTGAGGGCGGCAAGCCGCTCGCCCTCCAGCTGCGCCCCGTACGCATCGAGAAATCGCTCGAGCACCAGCTCGTTTTCGAGCCGCCCGCGGCGGCAGCGCCAGCGCAAACGGTTCATCTCGACGTCGGTCATGTCCCTTACACCGTCCGCTTGACGAGCAATTCCTTGATCTTGCCGATCGCCCGGGTCGGATTGAGGTGCTTCGGGCAGGCGTCGACGCAGTTCATGATGCTATGACAGCGGAACAGCCTGTAAGGGTCCTCGAGATTGTCCAGGCGCTCAGCCGTAGCCTGGTCGCGGCTGTCGGCGATGAACCGGTAGGCCTGCAGGAGCCCCGCCGGGCCGACGAACTTGTCCGGATTCCACCAGTATGAAGGGCAGGCGGTCGAGCAGCAGGCGCAGAGGATGCATTCGTACAGGCCGTCGAGCTCCTCCCTTTCCCGCGGAGATTGCAGCCGCTCCTTCTCGGGCACGGGATCGTCGTTGATCAGGTACGGCTTGATCGAGTGGTACTGCTTGAAGAACTGGCTCATGTCGACGATAAGATCGCGGATCACCGGCAGTCCCGGGAGCGGCCGCAGCTCCACGGGCTCCTTCAAGTCGGCGAGCTTGGTGATGCAGGCAAGGCCGTTCTTCCCGTTGATGTTCATCGCGTCCGAGCCGCATACGCCCTCGCGGCAGGAGCGCCGCAGGCTCAAGCTGTCGTCCTGCTCCTTGATGCGGATCAGGGCGTCGAGCAGCATGCGGTCGTGCGGGTCGAGGCGGACGTCGTAGCCCCGCATGGCGGGTTTCTCGTCCTTGTCCGGATCGTAGCGGAAAATCCTGAAGCGCATTCTTCCTCCCGGTTCCAGGGGATCAATAGGTCCGCACCTTCGGCTCGATGGTCCGCGCGGTGAGCGGCTTCATGTGCACCGGCTTGTATTCGAGCCTGTCGCCGTCCTTGTACTGGTCGGAGCGGTCGTGCGCGCCGCGGGATTCCTTGCGCGCCTCCGCCGATACCATCGAGGCGCGCGCCACCTCGACCAGGTTGTCGAGCTCCAGGGCCTCCAGCCGCGCGGTGTTGAAGACCCGGCTCTTGTCCTTGATCTGGGTGCGCGACGCCCGGTCCGCGATGCCGCGGATTTTCTTCACGCCCTCGGCGAGCGTATCCGGGAAGCGGAACACCCCGCAGTGCGACTGCATCGTGCGGCGCATCTCCGTCGCCACCTCGGCGACGGATTCCCCGTTCTTCTGGTTGTCGAGCCTCGCCAGGCGCGAAAGGGTCCGCTCGGCCGCGTCCTTGGGCAGGTCCTTGCGGCCCGGATTCTCCTTGAGGAATTTGATCATCGACTCGGCGGCCGCCTTGCCGAAGACGAGCAGGTCCGTGAGCGAATTCGTGCCGAGGCGGTTGGCGCCGTGGACCGAGGCGCAGGCGCATTCCCCCGCCGCGTAGAAGCCCGGGACTACCGCCTCGGGATTTCCCCCCTGCGGCACAACGACCTCGCCGAGATAGTTGGCCGGGATGCCGCCCATCATGTAATGCACTGTCGGCACCACGGGGATGGGGTCCTTCACCGGATCGATATTGGCGAATTTCTTCGAGATCTCGCGGATGCCCGGCAGCCGCTTGTCGATCACTTCGGGCCCGAGATGGTCCAGCTTCAACAGCAGGTAGTCTCCGTGCGGGCCGGCGCCCCGCCCTTCCTTGATTTCGGTCGCCATGGCGCGCGAGACTATGTCGCGCGAGGCTAGGTCCTTCAGATTCGGCGCATAGCGCTCCATAAACCGCTCGCCGTTCTTGTTCAGCAGATATCCCCCCTCACCGCGCACGCCCTCGGTGATCAGGACGCCCGCCCCGGCCACCCCGGTCGGGTGGAACTGCCAGAATTCCATGTCCTCGAGGGGAATCCCGGCGCGCGCCGCCATGCCCAGGCCGTCGCCGGTGCAGATGAAAGCGTTGGTCGTCGACCAAAAGATCCGTCCGGCGCCGCCCGTGGCGAACAGGGTCGCGCGCGCGTTCAGGATCATGACCTCGCCGGTCTCCATCTCGAGCGCGGTGACGCCGAGCACTTGACCGCTCGAGTCCCGGACGAGATCGAGCGCCATCCACTCGACGAAAAACTGGGTGTGCGCCCGGACGTTCCTCTGGTACAGCGTGTGCAGCATCGCGTGCCCGGTGCGGTCGGCGGCGCAGCAGGAACGCTGCACCGGGCGCTCGCCGAAATTCTGCGAATGGCCGCCGAACGGCCGCTGATAGACGGTGCCGTTCTCGTTGCGGTCGAACGGCATGCCGAAATGCTCCAGCTCGTACACGAGCTTCGGCGCCTCGCGGCACATGAACTCGATGGCGTCCTGGTCGCCGAGCCAGTCGGAGCCCTTCACGGTGTCGTACATGTGCCACAGCCACGAGTCCTCGTCCATGTTGCCGAGCGCAGCGCCGATGCCGCCCTGCGCGGCCACGGTATGCGAGCGCGTCGGAAAAACCTTCGACAGCACGGCGACCGAGAGACCGCTTTCCGAGAGCTGCAGCGCGGCGCGCAGGCCCGCGCCGCCCGCCCCGACGACGACGGCGTCGAAACTGCGCTTGGCGAGCGCCACTTCTATATTCTCCAGAGGATCTGCATCGCCCAGCCGGCGCAGCCGGCGAGCCACAGGATCGTCGCGATCTGCGCCGCGAGGCGCAGCCCGGTGTGCTTGACGTAATCCATCCAGATGTTGCGCACGCCGATCCAGGCGTGAATCAGGACGCTCGCGACGAAAAGAAAGGTCGCAAGGCGCATCCACTCCTGCGCGAACAGCGCCTTCCACGAAGCGTGGGTGATCGCCCGCGGGAGCGCCGACAGAAAGACCACCGTGTAGACGAGCATCACCACGGCGGTGACGCGCTGCGCGAGCCAATCCTTCAGCCCGTAATGCGCGCCGACGATGACGCGGTTCACCACAGGCGCGCTCCGATGAAGGCGGTCAGCGCGAGGCTCACCGCGAACACGGCGAAAGCGCTCCTCCGGGCCGCATTGAGCTCGACAGCTATCCCGATATCGAGGAGCAGATGCCGTACGCCGGCGCATACGTGATGCAGGAAGAAAAGACCACAGGACCGCGACCAGCGCAACCTTTCCGAGCGGATGCCTCAGGTATTCACCGGCGCGCGCGAAGCCGCTCTCCGAAGCAAGGCTCAGGTCCAGAAAGTACAGAAACGCGACGAGCCCGAGGAAAAGCGCCAGGCCGCTGATGCGGTGGAAAATCGAGACCAGACCCGGGACCGGGAGATTGAGGGGACTGAGGTTGTACCAGAGGGGACGCTGCTTTTTCGCCGCCAGATCAGGCATGTAAAGCGATCCTTCCGCAACTCGCAGGCTTATTTGGAATCTTGACGGGAGTCAAGATTATAACAGGCTTCGTCCCCGCATTGTGCTGCGCAAAAGCGCCAACCCGGATATATTCGGGACTTCTCCGGGAGTTTTCTCCATGTCGACAAAACCCATCCGTGTCGCAGTGACGGGCGCCGCCGGCCAGATCGGCTACAGCCTGCTTTTCCGGATCGCGAGCGGCGAAATGCTCGGCAAGACCCAGCCGGTGATCCTGCAGATGCTCGAGATCCCCGACGAGAAGGCGCAAAAGGCGCTCAAGGGCGTGATGATGGAGCTCGACGACTGCGCTTTCCCGCTGCTCTCCGGGATGGTCGCCACCGCGGACCCGATGGTCGCGTTCGGGGATGCGGAGGTCGCGCTCCTCGTCGGCGCGCGCCCGCGCGGCCCGGGCATGGAGCGCAAGGATCTGCTCGAGGAGAACGGCAAGATCTTCGCGCCGCAAGGGAAAGCGCTCGACGCGGTCGCGAACCGCAGAGTCAAGGTGCTGGTCGTCGGCAATCCCGCGAACACCAACTGCCTCATCGCGATGAAGAACGCGCCGAGCCTGAAACCGGCGCAGTTCACCGCGATGATGCGCCTGGACCACAATCGCGCGGTCGGCCAGATCGCGCAGAAGATCCGAAGGCCCCTGGCCTCTATCCGCAAGGTGACCGTCTGGGGCAACCATTCGGCGACCCAGTATCCGGATATCTTCCAGGCGGAGACCGGGGGCAAGAAGGTCTGGCCGATGATCAACGACCCGAACTGGCTGGAAAAGGAATTCATACCGACGGTGCAGAAGCGCGGCGCCGCGATCATCGAGGCGCGCGGGCTTTCCTCCGCGGCGAGCGCGGCGAACGCCGCCATCGACCACGTTCGCGACTGGGTGCGCGGCACGCGCGCCGGCGACTGGGTCAGCATGGGGATCCCTTCGGACGGGAGTTACGGCATTCCGGAAGGCGTCATCTACGGCTATCCGGTCAGCTGCAAGGGCGGCAAGCACAAGATCGTCAAGGGGATCGCGGTGAGCGATTTCGGCCGCGCGCGCATGGACGCGACCCTGAAGGAGCTGCACGAGGAGCGTGACAGCATCCGGCACCTGCTGGGCTAGCGGGTCGGAGGCGAACGGAGCCTTTCCATGGCCATCGAATCAGCCGGAGCGAGATTCCGCGCGGCGATGAAGGCGGAGAAGCCGCTGCAATGCGTCGGCACGATCAACGCCTACCACGCGCGGCTCGCCGAGCGCACCGGTTATAGATCGATCTATCTTTCCGGGGGCGGGGTCGCCGCGGGCTCGCTCGGTCTTCCCGATCTGGGCATCAGCGCTCTGCACGATGTCCTCACGGACGTCCGCCGCATCACCGATGTCTGCACGCTTCCACTGCTGGTCGACGTCGACACGGGATTCGGCGCGAGCGCCTTCAACATCGCCCGGACCGTGAAATCCCTGATCAAGGCGGGCGCCGCGGCGATGCACATCGAGGACCAGGTCGGCGCCAAGCGCTGCGGCCACCGGCCCGGAAAGGAGCTGGTGCCGAAGGAGGAGATGGTCGACCGGATCAAGGCCGCAGTCGACGCGAAGACCGACCCGGACTTCGTCGTCATGGCGCGCACCGACGCGCTGGCCGTGGAAGGCCTCGAGCGCGCGATCGAGCGCGCGCTCGCGTGCGTCGAGGCCGGCGCCGACGCGATATTCCCCGAAGCGATACCTGAGCTTTCCATGTACCGGAAATTCGCCGACTCGGTGAAGGTCCCGGTGCTCGCCAACATCACCGAGTTCGGCGCGACGCCGCTCTTCACGCTCGAGGAGCTGCGCTCGGCCAGGGTCGCGATCGCGCTCTATCCCCTCTCCGCGTTCCGCGCGATGAACGCGGCGGCGCTCAGGGTCTACGGCGCGATCCGCAGGGAAGGCACGCAAAAGAGCGTCATCGATCTGATGCAGACGCGGGCCGAGCTCTACGAGGTTCTCGACTACCACGCCTACGAGCGCAAGCTCGATCAGCTGTTCGCCAAGGAAAAGACCCGATGAGCGAGGCCGCGGCCGCTCCCAAGCCCAAGAAATCGGTCGCCCTCTCCGGAGTCCCGGCGGGCAACACTGCGCTGTGCACGGTCGGCCGCAGCGGCAACGACCTGCATTACCGCGGCTACGACATCCTCGATTTCGCCGACCGCGCCGAGTTCGAGGAAGTCGCCTACCTGCTCGTCCATGAAAAGCTACCCGCCGCGGCGGAGCTCGCCGCCTACAAGAACAGGCTGAAAACGCTGCGCGGGCTGCCGTCGGCGGTGAGAACCGCGCTCGAAGCCGTGCCGGCTTCGGCGCACCCCATGGACGTGATGCGCACCGGCGTGTCGGTGCTCGGCACGGTGGAGCCCGAAAAGGAAGACCACGGCGCGGCCGGCGCGCGCGACATCGCCGACCGGCTGATGGCCTCGCTCGGCTCGATGCTGCTCTATTGGCATCACTTCAGCCGCGCTCGCAAGCGCATCGAGGTGGAGACCGACGACGACTCGATCGGCGGGCACTTCCTGCACCTGCTGCACGGGAAGCGGCCGACGGCCGACTGGGTGCGCGCGATGCACACTTCGCTCATCCTGTACGCCGAGCACGAGTTCAACGCCTCGACCTTCACTGCCCGAGTCATCGCGGGGACGGGATCGGACATTTACTCCGCGATCTGCGGAGGCATCGGCGCGCTGCGCGGTCCCAAGCACGGCGGAGCGAACGAGTTCGCCTTCGAGGTCCAGTCGCGCTACCGGGATCCCGGCGAAGCCGAGGCCGACATCATGAGACGCCTGCGGGGGAAGGAGATCGTGATCGGTTTCGGACACCCGGTCTATACGACGGGCGACCCGCGGGAAGTGGCCCGGCGCCTCTCGAAAGCGCGCAACGACATGAAGCTCTTCGATATCGCCGAACGGCTCGAGCAGGTGATGTGGCGCGAAAAAAAGATGTTCGCCAACCTCGACTGGTACAGCGCCGTCTCGTATCATATGATGGGCGTTCCGACCGCGATGTTCACGCCGATATTCGTGATCTCGCGCACCTCGGGCTGGTCGGCGCACGTCATCGAGCAACGAATCGACGGCAAGATCATTCGTCCCGGCGCCAATTACACCGGACCGGAAGCCCGGCAATGGGTGCCGCTCGAGGAGCGCCGCTAGGAGACCATCGCCATGAAGGCATTCGGGTTCGCGTTCCTCGCTGCGCTGTGCGGCGCGACGTCGGTTGCGGCCGCCTCTCCGGCCGGCGACATCGCCGGCACCTGGGAATGCCGGCTGCCCGGCATCCAATACCACGGCAAGCCCCCGATCCTCTACGTCGCCGACTCGGCCGGCGATCCGTCACAGGTCACGATAGAGGTGGACGGGTTCGCCCGTGAAATCTACGGGCGCTCCGAGATCTCACCCGACCAAGGCGGCTGGGGGAAAGTGAAACCGGCTCAGGGGCAGGAATTTATGATCCGGCCCGAAACCGGCGCGAAGCTGCGCACGGCCGCGATGGGATTGCGCCTGAGCGAGTCGAAAGGCGACTACCAGTGCCTGCGGCTTCCGCCGCCGGGCGTGGCACTCCCCCCGCTCACTCCTCCGTCACCGGGTGCGGAAAATGCGCCGGGCACGCTGAGCGTTCCGGCGCCGGATTCGCGAGACGTTCCACCGTCGGACGCGCCAGGCGAAGCGCCCCCCGTCAAAAAAGAGGAGTGATGTCCGCGCGCGTTTCCAATGTCCGGCCCAGGCCGGACAAGGTCCTCGTCGACATCGCCGAATACGTCAGCAAGCACGAGATAAAGAGCGCGGCGGCCTATGACACCGCGCGGTTGTGCCTCATGGACACGCTGGGCTGCGGCCTGGAGGCGCTCGAATATCCCGCGTGCACCAAGCTCCTCGGGCCGCTCGTCCCCGGCACCGGGGTACTGAACGGCGCCCGGGTCCCCGGGACGCGATACGAGCTCGATCCGGTGCAGGCGGCCTTCAACATCGGCGCGGCGATCCGCTGGCTCGATTTCAACGATACCTGGCTCGCCGCCGAGTGGGGCCACCCTTCGGACAACCTCGGCGGAATTCTTGCGGTCGCGGACTGGCTGTCCCGCAACGGCACGCCGCTCGTCATGCGCGACGTGCTCACCGCGATGATCAAGGCCC
>VBDM01000220.1:4245-10779 GCA_005881355.1 Betaproteobacteria bacterium | reverse complement strand
CGTGGGGGAGCACGAACTCCATCGGCCAGACGATGTGCGGCGCGATCCGGAGCAGCGTCTCGCGCTCGGCGAGCGCCTCGGCGACGAGCCGGAATTGGAAGTACTCGAGATACCGCAGGCCGCCGTGGATAAGCTTGGTCGAGGCCGACGAAGTCCCCGAGGCGAGATCGTCCTGCTCGGCGAGCAGCACCTTCAGGCCGCGCCCCGCGGCGTCGCGCGCAATGCCCGCGCCGTTGATGCCGCCGCCGACGATCAGCAGGTCGTAAGGCCCGGTGGAGTCCACGTCAGCGCGGATTCTACGCGAGTCGGAAGCTCGCGGTCACGGCGACGCCCCCGCCCGAGGCGAGATTCCTCGCGCTGATCGCGCCGCCGTGGAACTCGGCGATGAGGCGCGCCACGTAGAGCCCCAGCCCCAGGTGCGGCTCGGCGCTCTTCGCGTCGCGGCCCCGCTCGCCGCGCACCGAGACCATCGATTCGAAGAGCTTGCCGCGCATCGCCTCGGGCAGCGGCGGTCCTGCGTTTTCGACGGAGACCTCGGCGCGAGCGCCCGAGAGCGCGAGCGAAACCCGCACCGGCTCCCCCGCGCGCGAGAAATCCGCCGCGTTGGCGACCAGCTTGTCGAGCAGCTGCGCCGCGAGGTCGGGCGAGCCCAGCGCGAACGCCTTCTCCTGCGGGAGCCTGAGCTCGAAGGGCTGCTCCGGATACGCGAGGCGGTAGCCCTCCACGCAGCCGGAGACGACCGCGGCGAGGTCGAAACGCTCGCTCTGGAGCGAATTCAACCCCTGCTCCAGGCGGCTCGCCTCGCTCATGCGCGTGAGGATCGTCCCGAGGCGCCGCAGGCCCTCCTCGGCGCGGTCGATGTAGACGCGCGCCTCCTCCGCGCCAGGCGAGAGCTTCAGGTTCTCCAGCGACGAGCGCACCACCGCGATCGGCGTGCGCAGCTCGTGCGACAGGCGGCTCGCCATGCTCTCGAGGTAGGCGTGATGCTGCGAGAGCTTCCCGAGCATCGCCGAGAAGCTGCGCGAGAGATCGCCGATCTCGTCGCCCGCGTCCTGCGCCGTGACGAGGTGCGCGAGCCGCCCGCGCGCGTCGATCGCGGTCTCGGCCTCGTCGCGCAGCCGCCGGATGCGCGTGGAGATGCGCGTCGCGAACCACAGCAGCACCGCCGCCGCGACCGCGAACACCGCGAGCGTCACCACGAGCAGGCGCTCGAGCGCCTGGCTGCGCACCGAGAGAATCGGGTTGGTGCTTTCCTCGACGACGACGGCGCCGGCGACCTCGTCGCCGTTCCAGATCGGGTGCGCGGCGGAGATCACGACCGCCTTGCCGTCGGGGGTGTTGCGCAGGCGAAAGCCCGGCCAGCCCTGCAGGGCGCCCGATATCTCGCGGCCCGTGGCGAGCGCGTCGTCGGCGATGGCGTCGTCGAAATCCTCGCTCGGGCGCGGGATCAGGAGCCCGAGCAGGCGCTGCGCGAGGGTCTCTTGCGCCTCCTCGCCCTCCTCGCGCCTCAAGCTGCCGGCGAGCGCGAGCACGCGCAGCTCGCGCGTCACCACCCAGATGCGCGAGGTGGTGCGCTCCACGCCCCTCAGGATCTCGCCGATCTCCGCGGCCTCGTTTTTCGCGGCCGATTCCTCGCGGTCGATGATGAGCGTGGGCTCCGCGCCCTGCTCGGGACCCGGCTCGCCGCGCTCCGCGGCGAGGCGCTTCAGCTCCTCCTCGGCCTCGCGCCGCACGTCGGTGTCGCGCGGCGGGGGCGCGTTCAGGAGCCCGGGGCGGTCGTGCAGGGCGGTCGCGACCGCGCGCGCGGTGGCGAGCAGCGCCTGCTCCTCGCCCTCGAGGAGAAAGCGCTCCATCTCGCGCACGTAGCGGTAGCCCGCCCACGGCAGCGCGAGCAGCACCAGCGCCACGAGGGCGAGCTTGGCGCGCAGGCCGAGACCGGGGATCTTCACGCCTTCCAGCGGTAGCCCATGCCGTACACGGTCTCGATCTGGCCGAAGGAGGCGTCCGCCGCGGCGAATTTCTTCCTGATGCGCTTGACGTGCGAGGTGATCGTGCCCTCGTCCACCACGAGGCTCGCCTCGCGCATCAGGCTTTCGCGGTCCTTCACGTGGCCGGGGAATTTCGCGAGCGTGTGCACCATCCAGAACTCGGTGAGCGTCAGCTCGATCGGCTTCTCCTTCCACGCCGCGGTGAGGCGCTTCGCGTCGAGCCTCAGGTGCCCGCGCTCGAGCACCTCCTCGGCCGCCCTGGGCTCGCGCAGCGCATCCATCCTGCGGAACAGCGCCGAAATCCGCGCGAGCAGGTGCGGCAGGCTCACGTCCTTGGTGAGATAGTCGTCCGCGCCCACGCGCAGGCCGGAGATCGCATCGAAGTCCGAGTCGCGCGCGGTGAGGAAGAGGATCGGCAGCCCGGGCGCCATGGCGCGCAGCTCGCGGCACAGCGCGAACCCGCCGTCGGGCTCGTCGCCCAGGCCGATGTCGATCACCGCGAGATCGGGAAGCCGGTTCCGGAACGCGCTCAAGGCCTCGCCGCGCGCGGCGTGCGCGCTCACCTCGTAGCCGTGCTTTTTCAGCGCGTCCGCGTAATTGGCGCGGATGGCCGGGTCGTCCTCCACGATGGCGATGCGGCGGGGCATGGTTCCTGATTCCGGGATGGCGACTCCGCGCCGAATATAGCGCATTCCATTCCCGCACGGACCGGAACGGGCGCTCCGCCATTTTTTCGCCACAATCCGTCGGCGGCTTTCCACGCCTTGAGCCCGGCCGCGCCCTGTTCGGGCGCTCCAATACCGGGTACAGATTGCAACGGGAAGAGAAAGGAATTCAGATGGAAGCAGCTAGCGGCAAGTCCAGGGTGCGCCTCATCGTCGTCGATTTTTTCGCGACGCTGCTCATCACCTTCTCGATCGGCGTCGCCACGGCGATCGTGCTTGGCGCCTGCGTCGTCTTCATGGCGGGCGACGCGCGCGGCGCGGCCGAGGACGGCGCGGCGGTGACCGAGCTCGCGCTCACGCATCAGCTCGCCACCAAGTACACGAGCCTGATCGCGATCGACCGCGCGCCCGTCGCCGTACGAGATCGGCCGCGACATTTTCCAGCGCAACAAGCGCGTGAAACCGACCGAAGATATCGCGCGCCACAGCAAGCGGCTGCTTCGCGAGCGCTTCCGGGCGCGGGCGGTCACTCCGCCTTGATCCCGGCCTCGCGGATCACCCTGCCCCAGCGATCGTACTCGCGGCGCAGGAACGCCGCGGTGTCCTCGGGCGACCCCGACTCGGGCTCCCCGCCCAGGCCCGCCAGGCGCTCGCGCGTGTCGGGCGCGTTCATCGCGCGCACCGCTTCCGCGTTCAGACGCTCGACGATCGCGCGCGGCGTGCCCGCGGGGGCGAGCAGCACCGACCAGTTGACGGCGATGAGCTGCGGCATCCCGGCCTCGGCCGAGGTCGGCACCTCGGGCATCGCGCCCATGCGCCTGGAGTCGAGCACCGCGAGCGCGCGCAGCCTCCCGTCCTTCACGTAGGGCGCGGCGCTCGACGCGGCGACGATCACGATGTCGATCTCGCCGCCGAGCAATCCGGTGAGCGCGACCGTCGCGCTCTTGTACGGCACGTGCAGGATGTCGGCGCCGGTCGCCGACTTCAGCAGCTCGGCCGCGAGGTGGTTGGTCGAGCCCACGCCGCCCGAGCCGTAGGCGAGCCTGCCGGGCGCGGCGCGCGCGCGCTCGACGAGCTCGGCGAGGCTCCGCGCGGCGGTCTTCGGATGCACCACCAGCACGTTGGGAACGGCGCTGAGCAGCGCCACCGGCGCAAGATCGCGCAGCGGATCGAAGCCGGCTTTCGGATTCAGGTGCGGGTTGATGACGAGCGGCGGCGCGGCCATGAGGAGCGTGTAGCCGTCGGGCGCCGCCTTTGCGACCGCATCGTGCGCGATGTTGCCGCCCGCGCCCAGGCGCGGATCGGGCAGCACCTGCTGGCCGAGGGCGGGCGAGAGCTTCAGCGCGAGCAGGCGCGCCACCGCGTCGGTGCTGCCGGCGAAGGGGAGGATCACGCGGATCGGCTTGGACGGATAAGGCTGCGCGACCGCAGGGAGCGCGAGCGCGGCGGCCAGCACGGCGCAAAGCAAACCGCGAATCGCCGGAGCGGCCGCTGAACGTCTCATGTCTCTCCTTGTGAAAGCGTGCCGGCGTTGTGACGCAGCATTGTAGCGGGCGCGCTGAGTCCGGGCGATAATCCGGCTCGGACCCCCAACCGCCCCCGGCCGTCGCCTTTTCTTCCGGAGCCGCAATGCACCCGCTCGGCATCCACTACTATCCGCTCACGCTGCCGTTTCTGCTCGCATTGCTGGGCGTTCTGATCGCCCTGTCGTTCCTCGTCGTTCTCAGGGCGCTGCAATTCGCCTACGCCCAGCTCGGCATCGCGCCCAGGTACTTTTTCACCTGGCTCTTCGCCTCGCTCGCCGGGAGCTACGTCAACCTGCCCATCGTGCGCTTCTCCCCGGAGCAGATGACCCAGCTCCAGGTGATCCCGTTCTACGGCGTTCCCTACGTGATCCCGACCGTGGAAACCTGGCCGGGAACCGTCCTGGCGGTCAACGTCGGCGGAGCGATCATTCCGATCCTCCTGTCGCTGTTCCTGATCGTGAAGGACGGCCTCTATCGGATGGCGGCCTGGGGCGTCACCATCGTCTCCCTCGCCTGCTACGTGCTCGCCGAGCCGGTCCCGGGCCTGGGCATCGCCATCCCGGTTTTCTACCCGCCCGTCATCGCCGCGATCGTCGCGTTGCTCCTGTCGCGCCAGTACGCCGCGCCGCTCGCCTACGCGTGCGGAAGCCTGGGCACCCTGATCGGCGCGGACCTGATGAACCTCGGCAACATACGGGGCCTGGGCGCACCGGTCATGTCGATCGGCGGCGCGGGAACCTTCGACGGGATTTTCGTCACCGGGCTCATCGCGGTCCTCATCGCCGGCATCGTGAGCCGGCGCAAGCGCGTCCGGTCCCATTAGCCGGGGCTCCCCGATGAACGCCCCGGGCAATTTCAAGGAACGCCTGCGCGCGCTCGCGCCCGCGGTGCTCAAGAGCCTGCAGCGCGGGATCGAGAAGGAATCCCTGCGCGTCAGGCCCGACGGCGCGCTAGCGCTCACGCCGCACCCGAAGGCGCTCGGCTCGGCGCTCAAGCACCCGCACATCACCACCGACTTCAGCGAAGCGCTGATCGAGCTGATCACGGGCGTGCACACCGGCATCGATGCGTGCCTCGCGGAGCTGAAGCGCATCCACCAGTTCGTCTACCGCAACATCGGCGACGAGGTGCTGTGGGGCGCGAGCATGCCCTGCAGCCTCCCCGACGAGAACGCGATCCCGATCGCGCGCTACGGCGACTCGAACGTCGGCCGGGCGAAGACCGTGTACCGCATCGGGCTCTCGCACCGCTACGGCCGGCGCATGCAGATGATCGCGGGCCTGCACTACAACTTCTCGCTCCCCGAGTCCGCCTGGCCGCTGCCGGGCCTCCGCGGCCCGAACGAAGGCTACTTCGCGCTCCTCCGCAATTTCAGGCGGCACGCGTGGCTGCTGCTCTACCTCTTCGGCGCATCGCCCGCGGTGTGCGCGAGCTTCGTCGAGGGCCGCAGGCACGAGCTGCGCGAGCTCTCGGCCGGCACGCTCTACCTGCCGCACGCGACCTCGCTGCGCATGGGGCGCCTGGGGTACTTGAGCGACGCCCAGGACAAGCTGCTGGTGAGCTACAACAACCTGGAGAGCTACACCGCCTCGCTCTACGACGTGCTCACCCGGCCCTATGCGCCGTACGAGCGAATCGGCATCCGCGACGGCGCCGACGGCTACAGGCAGCTCGCGACCAGCCTCCTGCAGATCGAGAACGAGTTCTACAGCACCATCCGCCCCAAGCGCGTCATCCGCCCGGGCGAGCGGCCGCTGCACGCGCTGCGCGAGCGCGGCGTCGAGTACGTCGAGGTGCGCGCGATGGACCTCGATCCCTTCTCGCCCATCGGCATCACCGCGGACACGGTGCGCTTTCTGGACGTCTTCCTCCTGCACTGCCTGCTCGCCGACAGCCCCCCCGACACGCCGCGGGAGATCGAGACGATCGGGCGCAACAAGCAGCGCGCCTCCACGCGCGGCCGCGAGCCGGGCCTCGTCCTCGAGCGCGGCGCAGAGCAGGTGGAGCTGCGCGAATGGGGCGCTCAGGTGCTCGCGGAATGCGAGCCGATCGCGCAGGCGCTCGATTCGACGCACCGCGGCGGACACGAGAAAAACGCGTACCGCGACGCGCTCGCCGCCGCCGTCACGGCGGTGGAGGATCCCGCGCTGGTTCCTTCCGCGCGCGTCCTCTCAGAAATCCAGCAAAGCCACGGCGGCTCTTACGCCCGCTTCGCCCTCGCGCGCTCGCTCGAGCACGCGAGGACCCTGCGAAACGAGCCGCTATCGTCCGAAGTGGAAGCGCGCTTTGTCCGGCTGGCCGAAGAGTCGGTGAGGAAGCAAAAGGAGATCGAGGCGGCGGACAAAGTGGACTTCG
>VBDM01000220.1:0-4126 GCA_005881355.1 Betaproteobacteria bacterium | reverse complement strand
TGGGGGTGCCGTGCATGCGGGCGGTCTCGCGGGCGCGCTGAGCGGCGCGCCGGAGCGCGCGGCCCACGGCCTTTGAGAACTCATCATGCTTCGGCGGCTTCGCCTTTCGATTCATGGTCCACGCTCCAGGAGCCGGGGATTGATATAGGAATTCTTCCGTTCAGCCAACGCCCTCCACGATCCGCATGTCGCGCTCGACCGCGTTGCTGCCCAGGGCCTTCAGCGCCTCCTTGTAGCCCGCGCTGTCGTGCGCGGCCAGGGCTTTCTGCAGGCTGTCGAACTCGATCACCACGACCCGCTGGTTGAGTCCCTCCTCGTACACCTTCGCCGGCGACCCCCGCACCAGGTAGCGGCCGCCCGCGGCCTGGACCGCAGGCGCCGCGAGCTTCGCGTAGGCCTGGAACGCATCCTGGTTCTTCATGGAGTGATAACAGACAACCCAATAGCCTTTGGCCATCGCTCGTTCCTTTCGAATGTGGGATGCGCGATCATAGCCCGGTCGCGGCGGCCCCGGGAAACTACGAACCGGAACGATCCCGGGGCAGGGAATCCTCGCGCGCGATCCGGAACTCGCCTTCGATGACCGCCGGCGCGCCGCGCGGCGCCGGCTTGAGCATGCGCCGCACCGCGGCGTAGAGGGCGAAGCCGAGAACCAGGACGACGGCGATCCACCACGCCACGAAGAACGCGATGAGGCCGAGCGCGACGATGCCGACCCCCACGAGCACGCGCGGAATGGATTTGAAGAATGCGGCGATTCGAGCCATGGGCGGCGGCAGGTACGATCAGCGCTTCGGCCGGCCGCGGGGGCGATGGCGGCTTCGCGCCGCGGGCGTGACCGCGTAGCCTGCCGCCGGCTCTTCGGCCGCGAGCGTGAACGGGCTGCGCACGGTCACGCCGCCGAACACCGCGCCATCGTGCAGATCCTCGGTCAGGAGCAGCGCGCAGTCCTGCAGCTGCGCAGCGCCGACCACCATGCTGTCCCACCAGGAAAGGCGCCAGCGCTGCTCGATCTCGTGCGCGCGCTTGAGCAGCGCCGCGTCGACCGGCTGCGGCTGCCAGGAAAACAGCTCTTCGACGTCTTCCCAGGCTTCACCGGAAGGGACGCGCGGAGTGAGCTTGCGCGTCACGACGGCGTAGTACTCGGAGAGCACCTGGATGCTGGTGCGTCCGGCGTGCTCCTGCCAGAGATGGGCGATCCACTGCTCCGCGCGCGCCCGCTTGGACGCAACCCGGTTATCGCGCGCGTAGACGAGGACGTTAGCGTCGACGAAACACGGGCCGGTCATACAGCTCCTCGCGCTTGGGGTATTTCTGCGGCGGCCCCGTGAGCTTGAAGGGCCCCCTCGACAGAAAGCGCTTCATCGCCGCGTCGTACTCGCGCGATTCGCGCATGTGCTCGCGCAGCACCTCGCCGACGAAGCGCGACACGCTCAGGTTGCGCTGCGCCGCGTGCACGCGCGTCCACGCGGCGGTTTCCCTGTCGAGGGTGATCGTGACGTTCTTCATCGGCGCTTTCTCCGCGAAGGAACGATATTACACGAACTTCGTGTATTTAATCAACCGCGCCGGAATCCCTCCGGGGCCAGGATGCGAAACGGCAGCGGACGCCGCGCCAGCTCGAGCAGCGCCCGGTCGCGGGTGACGAGAAACTCCGCGCGCGCGGCGAGCGCGGCCTCGAGGAACTTCTGGTCGTCCGGGTCGCGGCACGCCGGCAGGCGCGCGCGCTCCGCCTCCGGCGCCGCCGAGCCGATCCGGCGCGCCACGCGCCGGCACTCGGCGATGCAGGCCGCGACGTCGACCGAGCGCTTTCCCAGGTCGTACCCGAGCGCCCGCTCGAGCTCAGCTTCGCAGGCCGTGTCGGTAAAGAGTTCTACGCGGTTTGCAGCGACCGCGGCCTTGATCGGCGCGATCGACGGATCGTCGAACACCAGCCAGTCGAGCCAGACGTTGGTGTCGAGGACGACGCGCAAGCGGGTGCGCACGCTCAGTCTTTCAACACCACCAACTCGGGCGAGCGGCCCTTCTCCACGAACACGATCGCGTTCTGCTCGAACACCCGCCCCAGCGCCTCGGCGTCCGAGCGCGAGATCCCGACCACCAGCGCGCTGCGCTCGGGCGTCCAGCGTCCCTGCGGATCGCGCCCCTCGCCCTCGTAGCAGGAGTAGCCCGCCTCGGTCTGCGATCGAACGAGGGCGGCGTTGGCGATCTCGTTCTCCCACGCGTCCCTCGCCTCTCCGCGCGGGTTGGCCGCGGTGATATAGGCCGCGGTGGCCGCGCCTTCGGCTTCGAGCAGCTCATCGAGGTCCGGATTCGGCTCGCCGATGCGAATCACGAGCTCGGGGTCGCCCAGGACGACGTACTGCGCCTTCTTGTAGGCGGCGATCTGCTCGGGCGTGGCGGCGCTCATTCAGCGCTTGCGGGCGAGCGCTCCGCTCTCGATGAGGCGCGCGAGATCGTCCGCGCCGCCGATGAGCACGCCCTTGACGAACACCATCGGGAAAGTGGGCCAGCCGGTCCACATCTTGAGCGCGAGGCGCCGGCGCCACTCGCCGAGGTAGCTGCCGTACTCGAGATACTGGTACGCGAGATCGGCGGCGTCGAGCGCCTTTCTCGCCCTTTTCGGATGCGGATTCTGCCGCATGCCGACGACGACGATGGCGTTCGTCGCCACGGCCATCTGGACCTCCTTCACGACGTCGGTGCGGTAATTCGCGATCTTTTCGCGCACCGCGGGATGGATTTGCGCTTCGGGCAGGATTTGGCGGGGCATGCGGTCTCCCTTCGCGATCATAACCGCCCCAGGCTTCCTCCGCGGTCGGCCGTTGCTTTGCATCCAATACGCGCACACACTATGCGCAATATTTTCCCCCTGGACCGCCATGCGGACTCCCGCGAACGCGCCGCGCCGGCGCAAGAAGGCGACCAACCTCAGCATCGATCACGACCTGCTCGACCGGGCGAGGAGCCTCGGGCTCAACCTGTCACAGGCGGTCGAGGCTGGCCTCACCGAAGCCATCCGCCGGCACGAGCGCGCGCAGTGGCTGGCAAGGAATCGCGCAGCGCTCAACGCCTACAACCAGCACGTGGAAAAGCAAGGGGTATTCAGCGACGGGCTGCGCGCCTTCTGACGCCGCAGCAAAGCTTTCTCAACCGAACAGGCGCTGCATCAACTCGTCGCGCGTGATTTTGAGGTGAGCGGCAACATCGCCGAGAATCCCCGACAGCGTGCCGACCTTGAGGGGATCGTGCGCCGGAATCGTGACGTGATGCTGGGCCGGGAATTGCGTGGTAAGGCGGAGATGGCTTCCGGTCTGGCGCGTCACTTGGTAGCCGGCTTTCGAAAGCGCCTTCGCGAGCGCCGCTCCCGAGAGGTCGCGCGGGACTTTCACGCAGCGATGACTTCGTCCCGCACGAAATGCAGGCGGATCAGCCGGGGCTGAGTCCCGTCATCGAAATGGCAGCGCACCGCGTCGCGCACCTTCTCGTGAAGCTCGGCCATGGTGGCGGCCTGCGTGAAGATGGACTCGCCGACCGCGCGCGCGGCCAAGCCTCCGTCCGGAGCGTCTTCGACTACGAAGATGATCTCATCCATGGACGCGGATTCTAGCGCGCCCCGTGGCCGGTCGCCATGTAGGCGCGCGCCGGGATCTACGCCTGCTGCGAGGGGCGGCTCAGCGCCGCGAGGAGATTCAGGCAGATCAGGTGCGCGATGCGCTGCTTCTCCAGGCGTGCGCGCTTGCGCCCCAGCTGCCGGCACAGCACGCGGGCCGCGGTCAGCTCGGGCGCGAGGCTGCGCCGGATCGCCGGACCGCGCCGGGGGAGCGGTTTCCCGGCGAAGAGGTCGCCGGATTCCCTGGCCGCGCCGATGGAGCTCGCCTGCGGCTCCGCGAGGAGCCCTTCCGGACCGGAAACGTTCTGTCCTATGTCGGCCTCCACGCCTCCAAACCTCCGCCGTGCGGACATTGCGGGCGCGTCTCTAGCCGGGGCACGATACCGGAACGATGTTTCGATTTTATGAACGGAATTGCCCCCGAACGGCGCACGGCGGCGAGGCCGCAGCGGGAAAATGCGCTACCCTGCTCAGCCTCCATGAACCCCGCGTCCCCCGCCGCCGCGCAAAACG
>VBDM01000219.1 GCA_005881355.1 Betaproteobacteria bacterium | reverse complement strand
TTCATCCACTCCCGGAATTCCCTTGACAACCCGGACAAGCGTCTCTTCGCAGTCGACAGTCACTTTTTCGAATCCGCGGACTTTCAGCATCGGGAGGTAGCGCATCATCATCAGCGTGTCGCCCAGCCCCTGGTCGGTCCAAACGAGCAGGGTTTTGCCTTTGCCGCTTTCGCCTCGCCATCGCGGTATGTCCCGAAACTGTCCGATGCGTGCCTGCAGGGCGGAATACGTTGCCTGAGGCAACGCATCCTTATCGAGACGACTCTCGTACAGAAGAAAGCCGGTTTCGTAGTCTCCAAGAAGAAGCTTCACAAGCGAATAGCCGAGCTTCAATTCTGCGGAATCCGGCCTCAGAGCTATTGCGCAGCGATAGTTTTCCTCGGCCTCCCGCGGCCGTCCCAACCCTAGCAACGTATTGCTCAGATGATCGTACGCTTCGGGGAGATTGGGCTTGAGCGCGAGCGCTTTGCGCAGGCAATCCATGGCCTCCTCCAACCCGCCTTGATTCCGAAGGACGTTTCCCAGGCTGCAAAACGCTTCGGCGAAATCGGGCTTGAGCGCAAGGGCTTTTCTCAGGCAGGCGGCGGCATCATCCAACTTGCCCTGCTGGGCAAGCGCGTTCCCTAGGTTGAAGTGGGCCGTCGGTACGTCGGGCGCCAGCGACAGGGCGTGTTGATAGCACTGCACGGCTTTGTCCGGCTCGCCTTTTGCCCGGAAGGCAGCACCCAGGTTGACCAATGCATCAGCATATTCGGGCTGCAGCGCCAGCGCTTGCTGGTAACAAGCTATGGCTGCGTCGAGCTTGCCCTGCGCCCCTAAGGCATTGCCCAGGTTGCTGTGTGCAGGGGCATTCGAAGTATTGCGCGAGAGCGCCCGCGATATCAGCTCCTCGGCCCGACCATGCTCGCCCCGCTGATAGGCGATGACACCCAGAAAATGCAGGGCGTCAATGTTCTCCGGATCGACCGACAGCACTTCGCTGTAAGCCGCTTCGGCCTCCGACAGGCGCCCTGCCCGATGACTCTGCAGGGCAATGTCCAGTTTCTGCGGGACGGCGACGACGGGATCCCCGACGCCGACACCCGGCGAGTGGGGTGGCCCCGGCGTGGAAGGCTCTGGGGCTGTCCTTTTCTGGGACTTGAAAATCCATCTAAGCATGCGCTCAACGACGCGGCTGGCCGTGTACAGGTTTGCAGCGAGTCTTGTCAGCGCTCCCGCCAAGCAACAGGCGGCGTTAACTTTTCCCTCGCGATTTCCCTTCGAATCGAACCACTAAAAGGATCGCCATCAATAATCAAGCGCTCCAGAACGAGCACTTGGCGGATGACGAGAAATTGCGATGATATACTTTTCTCCGATGTTGAGTGCCATTGCCGGCGCAGCTGGAGGCAACGCATGATCTTGCGGTTTTTTTCACCGAGCAAGGTAAACGCGTTTGTCAAGATTATGGGGCGGCGCATCACGACGCGTTGTCCTCCGGTCATCGCCAACAACCCGGAACAAATAGTTTCGCAGAAGCGAATAGCCGAGATACTCGAGGAGATCTTCTCCGGCGCCCCTCAATTTCGAGGGGAAAACCGGCTCGGGAGGCTGGGCAGAGCGAAGCTGGAACGCGCGTTCAAGTGGGAGCTGAGGGAAATCGGATACGAGGAGAAATTCGTCGACTTTGCCACGGAAAAACTCATTGAACAGTTGACGCGGCGGACCGAATAGCGGGGCGATTCGTCCACGATGCGCGGTGGCGACCTGGTTGTGACGTGCGCACTTCCCTCCGGCACTCTCCCGATTCCGGCGCTGCATTCGGGCTTCCGGTGCCTATCTTCGCCGAATTTGCGGCACACCTCCCGGATCAAGGGGCATATCCGGGTATTCTGCTTTCATCGACATCGTCGATCTGATCGGGGTCGAGAAATTGCTCGGCGTAACGCAGGTACACCTTCCTGCGCACAAATACGTCGAACAAGTCCGGGTCGATGTGCCCGTTCAGCTTGAAGTTTCCGAGGATTTTCAGCGACTCGGAAAGTGTCTTGCCGCGCTTGTACGGTCTATCCTTGGCCGTCAGCGCCTCGAAAATATCGGCAATTCCCATGACCCTCGCCTCCACCGACATCTGCTCCCGGCTGAGGCCCCGCGGGTAGCCCTTTCCGTCCATGCGCTCGTGGTGGCCCCCCGCGTACTCGGGCACGTTACGCAGGTGCCTGGGCCACGGCAGCGCTTCGAGCATCTTAATGGTGGCCACGATGTGATGGTTGATCGTTTCACGCTCCTCTGTGGTGAGCGTGCCGCGGGGAATAGTGAGATTCTTGATCTCGTCCTGTGTAAGGAAGTCGGCTGTACCCCCCGAGACATCGATCCACTTGTAGCCGGTACCGATCCGGTTCACTCGTTCACGCACCTCCGGAGGCATGAGTTCGCCACCGACGTTGCAGTGACGCAGGAATTCGCGGTCGCCGTCGAGCTGCCGCAGGCCGTCGCGCACCGATTGATCGATTTGGGCCAAGCGCTCGCGCGCAACGACCTCGTCCAGCCCCGTTTGGCGCGCGAGGTCGATCTTCTGCTTCAACGCCGCGATTTCCAGATCGCGCTTGAGCACCTCGAAACGCGTGTCCACGAGATCGATCCTGTCGTAGATCGTCTCCAGCTTGGTCGCCTTGTCCACGATGTGCACGGGCGTCGTCACCTTTCCGCAGTCATGAAGCAACCCCGCTATCTTGAGCTCGTAGCGGTCCTTGTCGCTCATGTTGAAGTTTCGGAGCGGCCCTTCGCGCGTCTCGTTGACGGCCTCGGCAAGCATCATGGTGAGCACCGGGACGCGCTGGCAGTGCCCGCCCGTGTAGGGGGACTTCTCGTCGATTGCGGTGTTGATGAGCTCGATGAATGACTCGAACAGCTCTTCGAGCTGATTGATGAGCTGCCGGTTGGTGAGTGCGATGGCGGCCTGCGATGCGAGCGATTCCGCCAAGCGCTGGTCGGAATGCGAGAAAGGCCCGACCTCGCCCGTCGCCGGGTCCTTGCTATTGATGAGCTGAAGCACCCCGATGATTTCGCTCTCGTGATTCTTCATCGGCACCGTGAGGAACGCCTTCGAGCGGTATCCGGTCTTCTTGTCGAAATTGCGCGTTCCGGAGAAATCGAAGCCCTCCACCGTATACGCATCGGCGATATTCACGGTCTTGCCGGTGAGCGCGGCATAGGCGGCAACCATCTGGTTGTTGGGCTTTCCGTCCTTTCCGTGGAGGTGCACCGGATAGTAAGGGATCGGGGTGCCGGTCGTGCCGCCCATTGCGATGCCGAGCGACTCGTTCCGCATGATCGCGAACCTGAGCCGCGGTCCCTCATCGGAGGGCTCCAGCACGTACAAGGTACGCGGCGAGGAGGATCTTCTCGAGCAGGTGATCGGTATTCTTTTCCTGGGACAGCGCCGCGCCAATCTCGTTGAGTTGCTCGAGGCGGCGAAACAGGTCTTCGACGGTCTCCAAGGACGATCCCCCCAACAGTGGTGTCGGCGCTGGCTGGGCCGGCACGGAGCGCCCCCGGCTACTTAATGCAGACCGCGCGCACCTGCGGCATGTCGGTGATGCCCTGCAGCACCTTCTCGATTCCGTCCATCTTCAAGGTGCGCATGCCTTCCTCGAGGCACACCGCCAGGATTTCCGCGACGCGGGCGTGCTCCTGAATCAGCTTCTTGATGGGGTCGGAGGCGATCAGCAGCTCGTGCAGGCCGACCCGGCCCTTGTAGCCGGTATTGCCGCAAGCCTCGCAGCCCCTGGCTTTATAGAGCGTGAACTGGCCCCTGTCGCCCGCATAGCTTTTTACCAGATCTCTGTAGACGTTCTCGTAAGCAGATTTGGCATCCTTCTTGAAAGGCGCCGTGTTGAGCAGCTCTGAGCAGTACTCCTGGAGAATTTGCCTCACCTCTTCCGCGCCGGGCGCGTAAGCCTGCTTGCATTTGCCGCACAGGCGCTTCGCCAGCCGCTGCGCGAGGATGCCGAGCAGGGCGTCGGCGAAGTTGAACGGGTCCATTCCCATGTCGAGCAGCCGGATGATCGACTCGGGCGCGCTATTCGTGTGCAAGGTGGCGAAAACGAGGTGGCCGGTCAGCGAGGCCTCGATACCCGTGCCGGTGGTTTCCTTGTCGCGCATCTCGCCGACCATGATGATGTCCGGGTCGGCGCGCAGGAACGACTTCATTATCGTATCGAAATTGAGGCCGGCCTTCTTGTTGACCTGGACTTGGCGCAGGCCCTTCTGGGTGATTTCGACCGGGTCTTCTGCCGTCCAGATCTTGGTATCCGGGGTGTTGAGAAAGCCCAGGACCGAGTGTAGCGTCGTCGTCTTGCCCGAGCCGGTCGGGCCGCAGACGAAGAACAGGCCGTAGGGCTTGCTCACCGCGTCCTTGAGCTTGGGCAGGTTCGTGGGCGAGAGCCCGAGCTTGTCCAGCGGAATCGGCTCGCCGGCGGCGAGGAGGATCTTCTCGAGCAGGTGATCGGTATTCTTTTCCTGGGACAGCGCCGCGCCAATCTCGTTGAGTTGCTCGAGGCGGCGAAACAGGTCTTCGACGGTCTCCAAGGACGATCCCCCCAACAGTGGTGTCGGCGCTGGCTGGGCCGGCACGGAGCGCCCCCG